>CAZZAK010000031.1:0-4059 GCA_964652515.1 uncultured Clostridium sp.
TATTGTTAATAGGCGTCCTATGCAACTTGGTATTATGGGTATTCTTGATGCATATATAGCTCATCAAAAAGAAGTAGTATCCAAGAGAACGCAGTTTGATTTAGACCATGCTAAGAGTAGATATCATATTGTTATTGGTCTAATTAAAGCTATATCTATATTGGATGAAGTATTAAAGACAATTAGGGCTAGTAAGAATAAACAAGATGCTATAGAAAACTTATCTATTAAGTATGATTTTACTACTCCTCAAGCAACAGAAATTGTTAATTTACAATTATATCGTTTAACTAATACAGATGTTGTTGTATTAAATGAAGAGAAGAGTAATTTAGAAAAATTAATATCTATGCTAGAGAGTATTTTAGCATCTGAAGAAAAGTTAAAATCTGTTATTAAAGAAGAACTTCGTAGAATTAAGAAGGAATATGGTTCTGATAGAAAGACTGAAATACAAGATGAAGTAGAAGAAATTAAGATAGATCAAGAAGCTATGATACCAAAAGAGGATGTAGTAGTATTAGTATCAAAAGAAGGCTATGTTAAGAGAGTATCTCAAAGAGCATATGCTGCTAATACTGACGAACCTGGTCTTAAAGAAGATGATTATATTATTGGTTTATATAATATTAATACTATTAATACAATATTATTATTTACTGATATGGGTAATTATTTATACTTGCCTGTTTATGAAATACCAGAAGTTAAATGGAAAGATATGGGTAAACATATAAGTAATATTATAGGAATGTCATCTAATGAAAAGATTATTAGTTCAGTACCTATATATAACTTTAATGAAGAACGTTATGTAACCGTATTTACTCGTGATGGTATGATTAAGAGAACGAAGTTAGATGAATTTAAGGTTAATAGATATAATAAAGAAATTAGTATGATTAAACTTAAAGATGATGATAGAGTAGTATCTGTTGATTTATCTTCATATAATGATGTATTTGTGGCTACTAAACGTGGGTACGCTTTGTGGTATGATATATCTGAAGTTAGTGTAGTAGGTATTAGGGCTAGTGGTGTTAAATCGATTAAATTAAAAGATGATGAAGTCGTATCTGGTTTCTTATTTGATAGTAGTGAAGATTATATAACTGTTATTATGGATAGGGGTACTGGTAAGAGAATGAAATTATCAGAAATTACCAAGACTACTCGTGGTAATAGAGGAATATTATTGATGAAAGAAATTAAGAGCAATCCTAGTACGATAGTAGATACTTATATATTACCAAGCCGTGAAGAAATTAGTGTTAAGAGTATCAAAGAAACAAAGACTATTAAATTAACTGAGATACCTATTATGGATAGACAAAGTAATGGTTCATTTATTGTTCGTGATAGAATAGAAGAAACATATATACCTGCTTCCTTAAAGGATAAAGAAGTGGTACAAGAGACTATTATGGAAATGAAACCTAATAAAGAAATGAGTACTTTAGAAAAAGTAGATAATAAGATAATGACTATTGATGATTTACTTGATAATATAGAAAATAAATAATATAATGAAATTGGAGGAATTATGAAAGATTTAAAAGGAACAAAGACTGAAAAGAATTTAATGGAAGCATTTGCTGGGGAAAGTCAAGCTAGAAATAAATATACATACTATGCTTCTAAAGCCAAGAAGGAAGGATATGAACAAATAGCTAGTATATTTGAAGAAACAGCTAATAATGAAAAAGAACATGCTAAGATGTGGTTTAAATTACTTAATGGTGGTGAAGTTAAGGATACTATTAGTAATTTAAAGGCTGCAGCGGAAGGTGAAAATTTTGAATGGACAGATATGTATGAAAAATTTGCTAGTTATGCTGAATAAGAATTATATACTGATATTGCTAGAATTTTTAGATGAGTTGCAAAAATAGAAAAAGAACATGAAGAAAGATATTTAAAATTACTTAAGAACATTGAAAATAATAATGTATTTGAAAAAGATGAATCTACTGTATGGGTATGTCGTAATTGTGGACATGTTCATGTTGGTAAAAAAGCTCCTGAAGTATGTCCAGTATGTAATCATCCAAGATCATACTTTGAAGTTAAAAATACGAACTATTAGTTTTAATAGTTCTTTTTAGGAGGTATATATGAAAGTATTGGTAACAGGCGGTTTAGGTTACATAGGTAGTCATACTTGTGTAGAATTAATTAATAATGGTTATGATGTGGTAGTAGTGGATAATCTATCTAATTCTAAAATAGAAGTTAAAGATAAGATTGAGAAGATTACTGGTAAGAAAATAGTATTTTATCAGATAGATGTATGTGATAAGAAAAAATTAAGAGAAGTATTTGAAGATAATAAAATTGATGAAGTTATTCATTTTGCTGGATATAAGGCTGTAGGGGAATCTGTGAAGAAGCCTTTAATGTATTTTAGAAATAATTTTGATTCTACGATTACATTACTTGAATTAATGAATGAATACAATGTTAAAAAATTAGTCTTTTCTTCTAGTGCTACAGTTTATGGGGTACCAGAATCGTTACCATTAAAAGAAGATGCTAAATTGGGAGTTACTAATCCATATGGTAGAACTAAATTATATATAGAAGGTATGTTATCTGATTTATATAATTCTGATAATTCTTGGAGTATAATTGCTCTTAGGTATTTTAATCCTGTCGGAGCTCACTCTTCAGGACTTATTGGGGAGGATCCTAATGGGATACCTAATAATTTGATGCCATATATTGTAAAGGTAGCTAACAAAGAACTTCCATATTTAAATATTTTTGGGGATGATTATGATACAAAAGATGGTACAGGAGTAAGAGATTATATTCATGTTGTGGATTTAGCTAATGGACATGTTAAGGCATTAGAATATATTGAAAAGAATACTGGTATAGAATATATTAATTTAGGTACTGGCCATGGTTATAGTGTCTTAGAAATGGTTAATAGATTTAGTAAAGTAAATAATATAGATGTACCATATAAGATAGCTCCTAGAAGAGATGGTGATGTAGCAGAATGTTATGCAGATTCATCTTATGCTAATAAAAAATTGAATTGGGAAGCTAAATTAGGACTTGATGATATGGTGAAAAGCGCTTATCAATATGTTAAAAAAGACAAAAAATAGTAATTTTTGCCTTTTTTTATGCTCAAAATCTTAATTTTATGTTATTATTAAATGGGTGGTACAAATGGCATTATCAAGACATGAATTAAGATATAAAGCAATGATTATTTTATATCAAATATTTTTATATGAAAGTAATGATATAAAATATAATATAGATGAAATAATACGTGAACAATTAGAAGAAACTAGTAAATATGTATCTAGTATTGTTAAAGGTGTTATAGAGAAAAGAAAAAGTATTGATGAAATAGCTAATAAATACTTAAAAGATTGGAATATAGAAAGATTAGGTTTTACAGATAGAGCTATTTTGAGAATAGCTATTTATGAATTATTATATACTGATACTCCTCCATTAGCTTGTATTAATGAAGCAATAGAATTATCTAAGAATTATTCTGATGATAAAGTTAAGAATATGATTAATGGCGTATTAGATAAGATATATCATGAAAAGGATCATCATGAATAATAATTATATTACGATATATGAATTAAATAAATATATTAAGACTGTATTTGAACATGATCCTAGTTTACAAACAGTATATATTAAGGGTGAGATATCTAACTTTAAAGCTCATACTAGAGGACATTATTATTTTACTTTAAAGGATGAAAATAGTAGAATTAATGCTATTATGTTTTCTTATCAAGTTGGTAAATTAAAATTTACTCCAGTAGATGGTATGAAAGTTTTAGTTATTGGTAAGATATCTGTTTATGAAGCTACTGGTGCTTATCAAATATATGTTGAAGAAATGACTGAGGATGGATTAGGTAACTTATATGTTGAGTTTGAAAAACTTAAGAAGAAATTATCTAGTGAGGGCTTATTTAATCCAGAACATAAAAAGAAGATACCTAGGATGCCTAAGAAGATTGGTATAGTAACGGCTTCGACAGGTGCTGCTATTCGTGATATATTAACTACTATTAA
>CAZZAK010000031.1:4069-11174 GCA_964652515.1 uncultured Clostridium sp.
CAAGGAGATAATGCTAAGGAAGATATTGTTCGTAAGATAGAAATTGCTAATACTTATGATATAGATACTTTAATCGTTGGTCGTGGTGGTGGATCTATTGAGGATTTGTGGCCATTTAATGAGGAAATTGTAGCTCGTGCTATATATAATTCAAGAGTTCCCGTAATTAGTGCTGTTGGTCATGAAATAGACTTTACGATAGCAGATTTTGTCGCAGACTTAAGGGCTCCAACTCCTACTGCTGCTGCTGAGTTAGCTGTTCCTGATATGGATACTATTAATACTTATTTATTAAATACTAAAACGAGAAGTTATAATAGTTTAATTAATTTAATTGGTATGAAAAAACAAAGTCTTAGTAGTTTACTATCAAGTTATATACTAAAAAATCCTAATGCTATGTATGAGGTTAAGGAACAGAAATTAGATCATTTAATAGATATATTAAATAAACAGATTAGTAATATAATAGATATGAATAAGATTAGATTATTTAAGAATATGAATAGTTATGTTTTAACTAATCCTAGTATATTATATAAGTTTAAAGAACAAGCATTAGATGGTATTATTTCTAAATTAGAAGTATTAAATCCTATGAATACATTATCACGTGGATATGCTATTGTTAGAAGGAATAATAAAGTAGTTAATATTTCTAAATTAAAGAATGATGATGTTGTTAATATCGATATTAAAGGCGGTACTATAGATGCTAAAGTAATAGAGGTGAAAATTGATGGAAAAGAAAGAGAATAATTTTGAAAATAAAATATTAGAATTAGAAAATATTGTTAAAGAATTAGAAAGTGGAGAAGTATCTTTAGATGATGCTATTGAAAAATATACGAAAGCTATGAAGTTAGCTAAAGAATGTTCTGATAAATTAAATAAGGCTACAGAGTCATTAAATAAGATACTTAAAGAAAATGGTGAATTAGAAGAATTTAATATAGAAAATTAAGTTCTTTTTTTTCTTGACTATTATAGTCTTTTTTGTTAGTATAAGCAGTAATGCATATAGGTGATAGTATTTCTTCTAACAGAGAATTTTATTCTAGTGGTAAATATAGAGCATTATTAGATAATATTATAAGAGAATTTTCTCTTGATGATCGGTATATAAAGCGTGATGTTTCACCTTTGGAAGAATTTATTGATTATTTAAGATTTCTAGAGAATGTATATGTTTTGGAAAGAGCAGTAGAGTTTAATCAAATAGATGATCTATCTTATTTATTTACTGATTTATCTTATGCTAAATATGTAGAAAATAGAGATAATATGGAATTATTAGATAGTATTTTATCACCATTACAGTATGTAAATATAGCTATGTTTTTAGAAGGTGCTACATATGCTCCTTTAGAAATAGAATGTAATGGCACTAAATATGTTTCTTTATATAAAAATAGTGCTGTTACTTTAGTGTGGGACTATGAAAAGTATCTTCTACTTAGTAATAATAATGTTACTTATGGTGGTTTCTGTTTATTAAATAGTGATTATTCAGATAAAGAGATAATGAGAAAAGAGATTATAAGATTTGTAGTGGATAAGTATAATTCTAATAGGATAGATGGTAAAGTTAGAAAGAAGGTTAATGATGGGAAAGGTATTAATGTTAAATTATAATCCCCAAGATGATATAAGAAAATGTAAAGAGCAAATAGTGGAATTTTTAAATAGAATTAATAGTATTTTAAAAGATAAAGAAACTAATGCTTTGGGGGATTCCTTGTCTAGTGAATTATCTTTGGCTATTAAAAAAAATGACAATACTATTCTTAAAATTAATAATGCAGATACAAAAAAGCCAAATATTTGGATTAGTTTACGTGGAATAACTTCAGCGTTATTTGACTATATTTCAGATATTTCTACTATAAATAATAATTCCGAATTGATAACCATTTATGAGATTAGAGTATCTATATATCTTGGTAATTTAATTTCTAATGGGATTGATGGTGAAAATGAAAAATATATTTGTGGTCTTTGTGAAAATGGTAAACAATTATTACAAAAAAGCACTTCTAAAATAGTGACGGATGCAAGAAAGGAATATTATTATTTTGGTTTATTTAAAGAAGTAGAAAAATATTATGATTTTAATTCGACATGTGAAGAAGTAAGAGAATTTTTAATAAGTTTGGTAGAAGATGCAGTTACTTCTTTTATGGCGTTAAAGGAAGATAAGGTATTTGATTATTTTAAAAGAGTATTGATTTCTTGCCAGGAACATGGTATTTTTGATAATTTTGCTAGAATCTTGGTTTTAGAGGATGCTAAAAAATATAAATTATATTATTTTATAGTTGAAAATATTAATGAGTTTTTAAAGTTTACGTATAATTATTCTAATATTTATAATGTTAGAGTATTAAGGGAAAAATTAACTAAGTTAGTCGAGAGTATTCGTGTTGGTAATAGTACTAATGATGTTATATTTTTATTAATTAATAAATTATATGCGAAGATAGATGGTTTAATAGTTAGTATTACTCCTGAGAAAAAAAGTGAATTGGGAAATTCTCGTTTAAGGTATTATAGTAATGATTTAGAAGTTAATACGATTAATGATTTTATAGATTATTTATTAGATATGTCTTTAAATAGTGAAAAATATGGAGATAATCCTACTATTACAAAAAGAGTAAATGGTATTGATTTAACTTTTAGTATTGATGACTTTGATACTTTGTGGAGTATTGTTAGATATAATATTGTTAAGAATAAATTATGTAGTATTTATGAGAGAAATGGTGTTCCATTTAAGAAAAGTGATTTTAATGAAAAGTATTCATCTAAGGTAATGAAAATGATTGATTATATTTCTTGTCACGATTGTTATATTAATGGCTATATTAATGAACTTATATTTACTTCAGATTTTAATATGGTATTAAATTTATTGCATAGAGTAATGGTATTAGAAGAAAAAATAAAGAGTATGCAATTAGATGAAATATTATGTGATATTGATAATATTGATTATAGATATTATGATAAAGTGTTAGAATATGTTGATAAATTATCTAGTATAATAGATAGTAATGATACAACTGATATAATGAATAGATATAAATTTATTAGAGGCAATTTATTTAAAAAAAGGAGAAAAAGAAATAAATCTTTTTCTTTTTTTGAAAATATGATAAAATTAATTATAGATAGAGAGGGATTAATATGATAGTTAAAAATATTATTTTAGATATGCTACCTAGTATATGGCCTATGTTACTTTTAATTACGATTATAGCTGTATCATTAAGATTATCTTATTTACTAAAAGGTGGTAAGAAGGTTGTTATATATAGAGAATTATTATATTTAGTATTTATATTATATGTACTATGTTTGTATTATATAGTTACTTATCAAGACAGTGGTTATGGAGGGGTTAATTTAACACCATTTAAGGAAATATTTAGATATACTATTGGTAGTAGAAAGTTTTTTAGGAATATTATTGGAAATATAGTATTATTTATTCCTTATGGATATTTTGCTGCTTATTTTCCTCATAATAAAAAAATGGCTACAGTTACATTCTTAACTTTATTAGTTAGTTTTTCTATTGAAGCTATTCAATATAAGATAGGTAGAGTATTTGATATAGATGATATTATTTTAAATACTTTAGGTGGTGTTATAGGTTATTTAATATTTATTGTGTTAGATAGTGTTAAGAATAAATTACCTAGATTTATGAGGAGTGATGCTTTTCTTAATTTTATAGCAGTAATTATTGTAGTATTGTTTATACTATATGCATATAAGATTAGAATTTTTTAGGAGGTTTGTATGTTTGAACTAATTAATAATAGTAATCAAAAATTAAAGGAAAAGAAATTACTTAATGATTATATTAAATATTTAGTTAAAAAATTAGAATTAGAGAAATGTGAATTTAATGTTATTATTATTAATAACGAGGAAATCAGAAAAATAAATAGGGAATACCGTAATATAGATAGAGAAACTGATGTTATATCTTTTGCTTTAGAAGATAATTTGGATATTAAATATGATGGTTTTAGACTTTTGGGGGATATTTATATATCTTTAGATAAAGCTTATTCTCAGGCTATGGAATATGGTCATTCTAGAGAAAGAGAATTATGTTTCTTGATTACACATGGTATATTACATTTACTTGGATATGATCATATGGAACCAGAAGATGAAAAAGAAATGTTTACTTTACAAGAATCTTTACTTGAAGGATATAATATGAGGAGATAGTATGAGGGAAAAATTAATTAAATTATTAGATAATGCTTATGCGCCATATTCTAATTTTCATGTTGCTTGTATTGTTGAAATGAAAGATGGTAAGCTGGTGCCTGGTGTTAATGTGGAAAATGCTTCTTATGGTGCTAGTATATGTGCTGAACGTAATGCAATTACTACTGCTATTAGTTTAGGATATAAGAAGGGTGATTTTAAGAATATTTATATAATGGTTAGTGGTAAAAAATTATCAATGTCTTGTTTTGCTTGCAGACAAGTGATTGTGGAATTTTTTGATACGGATAGTGAGATAATACTTATGGGTAAGAATGGTGAAGAGGAACGTTATACTATTTCTGATGCTTGTCCTTATCCATTTGATGAGTCTGATTTATAGGGGGAATAATTATGAAGAGTGGTTTTATATCTTTGATAGGAAGACCTAATGTTGGAAAAAGTACATTACTCAACAGTATTATAGGTAAGAAAGTGGCTATTACTTCTGATAAGCCTCAGACTACTAGAAATATTATACAAGGGATATATACAGATGATGAAGTTCAGATGATATTTGTAGATACTCCTGGTATTCATAAACCTAAAAATAAATTAGGTAAGGTCTTAAATAAAGAGGCTTATTACAGTATTAATGATGTTGATATAGTACTTTTTTTAGTAGATATTACTGAAGAACTTGGTAAAGGTGATAAATATATTTTAGATATATTAGAAAAAGAGGGTAAAAAAGTAATACTAATAATTAATAAGATTGATAAACTACCTAGAGAAGAGATACTTGTTAAGATAAATCAATATAAGGATTTATATAATTTTGAAGAGATAATCCCTGTTTCAGCTTTAAAGAAAGATAATGTTGATAGATTAATAAATGTTTTAAAGGGAATGCTTACTGATAATGTTAAATATTATGAAGATGATACTTATACTAATGTATCTGAAAAATTTTTAATATCAGAATTAATTAGAGAAAAGATATTAGATTTGACTCATGAAGAAGTTCCACATAGTGTTAGTGTTTTGACAGAACAGATGATATTTAATAAGAATGCTGTTAATATTAATTCTACGATAATTGTAGATAGAGAAAGCTTAAAAAAGATTATTGTGGGGCATAATGGTAGTATGATAAAAGAAATTGGTAAAAGATCTAGGATTGATATAGAAGCATTGCTTGGTAAGAAAGTTTATTTAGAACTTTTTGTTAAAGTTATTCCTAAGTGGAGAGATAGAGAAAAATATTTAAATGAATTTGGTTATAATATAGATAATATTGAATAAAAAAAGAAATATTTAACATAATTATACTAGGTGATAATATGACTAAAGAAGATTTATGGATGATGTTTAAATTAACTGGTAAAATTGAATATTATTTAAAATATAAAAAACTAGAAGAGGGTAGTTTGGATGTTAAGGAAACTAGAGGGAATAATAATTAGTGAAGTAGAATATAGGGAAACTAGTAAAATCATAAATGTATTTACTAAGGATCTTGGTATAATAGGAGTTATAGCTAAAGGTGCTAGAAAAGTTAAAAGTACTTTATCTGGTTTAACGACTAAACTTACTTATGGAGTATTTGATGTTTATTATAAAGAAAATGGTTTATCTACTTTAGTAGAAGTTAATGTGTTAGATAATTTTAAAAATATTAAGAAGGATATTAATTTAATTAGTTATGCTTGTTATTTATTAGAATTATCTACTCAAGTATATAAACATGATGCTAATAGTGATATTTATAATTTATTAATAGCTTCTTTAAAGAAAATTGATGCAGGGTATGATTATCAAGTAATAACTAATATTTTAGAATTAAAGTTATTAGATTATTTGGGTATTAAACCAATAATAGATTCTTGTGTATCTTGTGGTAAGAAGACAGATATTGTAACAATATCTAGTTATCGTGGTGGATATTTATGTAATGAATGTGTTCGTGATGAAGTAATAGTTAATATTAAGACAATTAAGTTACTTAGGATGTTTTATTATGTTGATATATCAAAAATTAGTAAGTTAGATATATCAGATACAATAAAGAAAGAACTTGATAACTTTATTAATGACTATTATGACAGATATTCAGGAATATATTTAAATAGTAAAAGGTTCTTAAAGGAATTAGAAAATTTATAGTGGGTTAGGTAAAATGAAAAATAAGAGAAAAAGTAAAAGTGGTGGATATGGTTCTATACATAAAATGTCTAATATGAAATTATTAGGTGAATTAAAATGTGCTGCTCTATCTTTGTCAAAAAATTCTGAATTAGCAAAAAAAGCTAATGAGGCTTTAAAAGATATGGGATTACCAAGATGCAATTTTAGAGAGGATTTTAAGATAAAATCATATCATGATAAGCTTTTTGAGGAGGCAACGAATAGGGGATTATTAAAGCATAATAATATAAATTCTTAGTATAATCCTACAATTGATGTAAAAGATGTCTTAGAAAAAATTGAAACAGCTTATTATTTAGCTATTCAAAATTATTCTAAAGGGGATGGAATTTCCATTGATGGATTAGAAACAATGTCTAGTGCTTATGAGCAAGCAAAAGTAAGGGTACGTACAAAATTTGACAAAAAAACGCCAACAAATTGTTAGCGTTTTTTACTATCTTCTTGTTACTTTTTTAGAACGTTTATATCTAATAAGTTAAATAATGTTTCTATTTGATTTAATTTATTAAATAATAAAAAAACTAACGTTAATTGTTAGTGTTTTTTTTATCTCGATAATCGAGTAATAATTAAAATGGTGGCTCCAGCGGGAATTGAACCAGCGACACAAGGATTTTCAGTCCTCTGCTCTACCGACTGAGCTATGAAGCCAAAAAAATGGCGG
>CAZZAK010000032.1:0-11092 GCA_964652515.1 uncultured Clostridium sp.
ATATTGATAAAATTGATAAAAATATTGATTTTAGAAGAGTTAAAAACTTAATAGTTTATTTCAAAAATAATAGTATTTCTTTAACCTTAGATACTAATGATATTTCTAATTGGCAAGGAGGAGATATTGTTATATTTAAGCACCATATAGGTATTATATCTAATAATAGAAATAAGAAAGGTATTCCTTTTGTTATTCATCATTATAGTCCCTATCAAAAGTATTATGAAGAAGATATATTAGAAAGTTATGGTGAAATAGTTGGACATTTTAGAATAAGTTAAAAAGAAGGATATATCCTTCTTTTTAAATATCTGTTCTAGATAAGATATTGGCAGGAGTTTTTCTTATTGTATTAAATACTGGTATTAGACTTACTATAATATTAAATATATACATTAATACTATGCAAAGTAAGACTACAAATGGATTAATTACATAATTATCTCCGATATATTTAATTGATGACATTACTTTTAGGCAGTATGACATAAATAAGATACCTGGTAAGCAAGCTATTGTTGTAATTGCGAAGTATTCTCCGATAAACATTTTATAGATATCTTTCTTTTTAACACCTATAGCACGGTATATTCCTACTTCTTTAATTCTTGATAAGAATGAGGAACGAGACATTAATATTATTTCTATCATAGATATAGCTAACATTACTAAGGCTACGATAACGGATGATTTCACTGAATCTTTTCTTTCCTCTATATATGTAGCTTTTAAGTATTCATACATATCTTTTACTTCTATATTTTCTAGTTCAAGTGTAGACATAACTTTATCTTTATCTTGTGGATAGATAGTAATACTTTTAGAATTAGTTATTACTAAATATGATAATGTGTTATCAGATACAAAATTATAATCATAATTATATGGTGAAGTGTAATAACCTACTACTTTTAATTTATGATCATTTACTTTTGTATTTATTTCACTACCTATTTTATTTTCATATTTATGCATTTCATTAATTATTACTTCATAATCATTATCTGGCATTCTACCACCTTTTAATGTTATCTTGTCACGATACATGTTTATACTATAGATACCAGGATCACTGTCTTTAAAAGTATTGGCAAAATTAATATTTAAGTATTCAGAATCACTTACATATATAGTAGCACTATCTATATCAGTTATTCCTACTATAGTATAAGTAATTAATTTATCTAAGATAGATAATTTTTGTCCAATCATTTTTTCATAATTATATATGCCTATCATTTTAATATCTGGGTTAGATACAATATTTCTATTATAAACTCTTTTATCAATTACTATTTCATGATTATTTTCTGGCATTCTTCCTTTGATGATATCTTCTTTATTTAGTAATTTTATGCTTGATAAGAATCCACCTAATTCTATATAAGCATTGGCTGTTTGATAGAAACTATTATTTTCTAATTGTAATTTTACACTACTTTTACCAGGCATTATATAAGAAATACTATCCATATTTTTAATTTTATTATATTTATCTATAGTTAGTTTGTTATCTTCTACTAAAAGAGTATTTTGTCTAACAGTAGTAAACTTTTCTGGATCTATTTTAGTTACTCCAAAATAATTACTAATAGAGTATGTTACAAATAATCCTGATAAGAAGAAACCTACTAATAGAATCTTTTTTAAGATAGTATATGAAAATACTTTATTAAAACCATATTTTATGATAGTAAAGATATTAAATATAGAACTATATCTTAGTTTTAAATCTTTATTTATTATCTTATCATAATCAAATTTATATTTTTCAAAAATATCTTTATTAATCTTTTTATAATTATCATCTACTAATTCAACTGATGAATTATTATCAATTACTTCTATTTTTTCTTTATTATCACTTTCAATATAAATGTTACCATTTTTAAATACTACTCTTAAATTAATTTTATCTTTATTATCAGAGTACATTTCGATATTAATATTATTATCATGATTAGTATTATGGTATTTAAAATCTTTTAAATAAATCTTATTATCTATTCTATAGTCTAAGTCATCGACTTTATCATTAACATAATCTTTTATTACCCTACCATCAGATACTTCAATAATTCTTGTAGCATAGAACTTGGCTAAATTAACTTCATGAGTAACTAATATTACTAATTTATCTTTTGATATAGATTTAATAATATTCATAACTTCTAAAGTATTCTTACTATCCAAGTTACCTGTTGGTTCATCTGCTAAGATGATATCTGGGTTTTTTACTAATGCTCTTGCTATGCCTACTCTTTGTCTTTCTCCTCCAGATAACATGGAAGCTAGTCTATGACGATAACGATACATTCCTACTTTATCTAAGATATATTCTACTCTTTTTTTAATTTCTTTTTTATCTTTAATACCAATTAGTTTTAGTGATATAGCTACATTATCAAAGACAGACATATTATCTAATAATTTATAATCTTGGAAGATATAACCAATATTTAAATTTCTTAATTTATCTACTTTATAAGAACATTTACTAGTTATTTTTTTACCATTTATAAATATAGCTCCAGATGATACTTTATCTAATCCTCCGATAGCATTAAGTAAGGTTGTTTTACCACATCCTGATGGTCCTAATAAAGCTATTAATCCTTTATCTTCTAGCTCTAGAGAGGTATTATCAATGGCATGAACTTGATTTCTTTTATGTCTATGAAAATATTTATTTACACTTATTAACTTTATCATGTTATACCTCCTCGTTATAAGTATTCATTACTGATTTAGAAAATACTTTTCTAGAGTATCTACTTGATATAATATAAGATATTAGTATTAATATAAAGTATAAAATTATATAGTCACTTACTTTGGAGTAGTTTACTAATTCTAATAAATCTTTATTGTTTATAATATTATATTTAACTAATAAAATGAATACTATCATAATTATATAAGCAATAGATGCATTTAATATTAATTCTATATCCAACATTTTCTTTAAATAATTAGAAGTAGCTCCTAAAATACGTAAGGTTGTATAATAAGTATTTCTAGATTTTAGAATTAATTTGATAACAAAATATGATATAAAGAATAGTGTTATTACTAGGCCAATAGTAGTTATCATTTTAATTATCATAAATACTCTTACAAATTCTTCCATATCATTATGTAATGTTTTTCTAATTTGTAAGGTATTATAACCTAAGTTTTGCAATTCTTTTTCTAATTCATCAATATTTTCTTTATCTTTGGCGAAGACACTACTTTGATAATTATCTTTATTAAATAAACTATTATAATCACTATCATTAACGAATATGTTACCATTATACATATC
Source organism: uncultured Clostridium sp. (assembly GCA_964652515.1). Classification (GTDB taxonomy): domain Bacteria; phylum Bacillota_I; class Bacilli_A; order RF39; family UBA660; genus CAG-914. Next base: position 3,311 of record CAZZAK010000032.1, read on the forward strand.
ATAAGAGTATCCAGTTAAATTCTTAATTGTTTTATCTGTATAATAATTAGATACTTTTAAATTAAGAGTATCTTCATAATAAATATTTTTAATTATTACTTTTAAGTCATATCCTTTACAAGAATAGTTTTTACATGTAGCAGTTATTTCTGATGGTATTATAACATTACCTTTAGGTACTTTATTTGATGGCATGACACTATAAGTAATATATGAACCATTAAACATAATAGAAGTTATACTATATCCCGAATTAATACTATACATATATTTATTAATCATATTATCTGATAGATATAATGTATTATCAAAAGATAATTTTATTTCGTCTAAATATTTTATTCCCACTAATTTTATTTTTAAATTAGAATTTCCTTCTATATTAAAATATTTTCCAATAATATCGTTGGCATTCTTTTCTCCTAGATAGTAGTCATTTTTATTACTATAAGCTATTACTTCATTATCTGATTCTGGCATCTTACCAATATCAACTTTATCATATTCATAATTTTCTAATCTTTTTAATTTACCACTTATTGATATAGGATCTTTATCTACTCCATTAGCCCAAACATAAGTATCTAGTATAATATCGTTTTTAACAATGTAGTTAACATTATCTAGTTTAGAAATATTATTATATTCTTCATCGGTAATAGGGCTTTTATCTTTCTTATTAATAATTATTCTTTCTTGACTAATATCTTGAAAGAAATAATTAGTACCTTGTTCAGAAAATTCATCTTGATTTACTTTCATTGTCAAATATTCAGATATTAAGCTTAATGATACAAATAAGAAAACAGCTAATATTAGTAAAAATTTTGGTATAACATTAAATGTATTTCTTATTCCTAGTCTTAACATAGATATTGGTTTTATCTTTCTTTCTCTTGCATCTATTTCATATTTAACATTGCCAACATCAGTTACTTCTTTATCTGATAATACTTTACCATCGTGCATTGTTATAACTCTAGTAGCATATTCAGATACATCATCAAAGTTATGAGTAACCATTATTACTAATTTATCTTCTGATAATCTTTTTAATAGTTTCAATACTTCTTTAGCACTTTTACTATCTAAGTTACCTGTTGGTTCATCACATACTATAATTGGAGTATCTTTAGCTAAGGCTCTTGCTATAGCTACTCTTTGTTTTTGTCCTCCAGATAATTTAGATACTTTAGTATTTTTATACTTGGTTAAATTAACTTCATCAATTAAATTTAACACTTTATCTTTTATTTCTTTTTTCTTATATCCATTTAGTAATAAAACTAATTCAATATTTTGATATACAGTATAACTATTTACTAGATTAAATGTTTGAAAGATATTTGAAACGTATTTCTTTCTATAGAAATGGAAATCGACTTCACGATAATGACTAGTCTCCTCTCCATTAATATACATTTCTCCTTCTTCATAACTATCAAGTCCTGATATAACATTTAATAGTGTACTTTTACCGGAACCAGATTCACCAGTTATAACAACGAATTCGCCTTGTTTAAACTCTAGGTTTATATTAGATATACCACTAGCTACGATACCTTTTTGGTAATAGTACTTAGATAATTTTTTTAATTTTAATAATTCCATACGATAATCCTTTCTTTTTATTTATATTCCGATCATTTTAATTATAACACAGTCTAACACTTTTTTACAAAAAAAACTCTACATTTTTGTAGAGTTATTTTATTATTTAAATAAACTTTTTATTATTGATTTAACTAATGTATCAGTAGCTTTCTCTGTGGCTTTTTTAGTAGTTTTTTTAGCGCTTCCTGTAAGAACTTTTTTAATAGTTCTGGTACCGGCATTTAATACTTCATTTTCTAGTTTATTTGTAACTTTTCTTTTTAATTTATATGAAGTGGAATTTTTTTTCTTTCTTTCTTCTTCTTTCTTTTTCTTTTCTAATTCTTTTTCTCTTTGTTTAGCAAGTTTTTCTTCTTCTTTTTGTCTTTTTTCTCTTTCTTTAGCCATCTTTTCTTCTTCTACTTCTGCTTGTTTTTCTTCTCTTACTTTAGATAATTTTTCATAAGCCGTTTCTCTTTCTAATGCTTCACGATATTTTGTTTCCATGACACTATTACTAATAACAGAATCAAACTCTTCTTTGGTAATTTCACCCATATAACTTTGTGGTGGTAATATTTTAGCTAGTTCTACGATACTTGGCATACCTTCTTCATTTACAAATGATACTAAAGCTTCTCCTGTACCTAATTCTAATATAGCTTTTTCGGTATCTAATTCTGGATTTTCTCTTAGTGTACTGGCAGCTGTTTTAACAGCTTTTAATTCTTGTGGTGTATAAGCTCTTAAGCAGTGTTGTACTCTATTACCAAGTTGGCCTAATATTTCATTAGGAATATCGGCTGGGCTTTGTGATATAAAGAATACTGATATGCCTTTAGATCTTATTAATTTAATAATTTGTGTTATCTTTTTAATTACTTCTTTACTCATTTCACTAAATATTAAATGAGCTTCATCTAAAAATAATACAGCCTTTGGTTTATCTATGTCTCCTACTTCAGGCATTCTTTCATAAAATGATGAGAGTAACCATACTAATAGTGATGCATATAGTGTTGGTTTCTTAATTAATTCGCGACATTCAATAATATTAATATAGCCACTTCCAGATTCTTCGGTTATTTTCATTAAATCTTTCAAGTCTAGATTAGGTTCTCCGAATAATTTAGTACCATTATCAGCTTCTAGGACAGTTATTTTTCTTATAATAGTATTAATACTTACTGGATTAATATTCCCATACTCTACACTTAGTTTTTGTGCATTTTCGGCGATTACTTGTAATACTATTTTTAAGTCACTTAAATTTATTAATTCATCACCTTTATCTTCAGCGATTTGAAAGGCAATATTTAATAAGCTTTCTCCAGCTTCAGATAATCCTAAAATGATAGATAATAGTGTTGGTCCCATATCAGATACTGTTAATCTAATAGGATGACCAGATTCTCCATATACATCCCAGAATCTAATTGGGAATTTTTTTAATTCAAAATTAATTTCATTAAGTCCTAATTTAGTTACTCTTTTTAGGACATTTTCATTCATTTCCCCTATTCTAGCACATCCTGATAAGTCTCCTTTTATATCCATAACAATACTTGGAATTCCAGCAGATGATAATGTTTCTGCTATTACTTTTAAAGTTACTGTTTTACCAGATCCTGATGCTCCAGTTATGACTCCATGACGATTTAACATTCCACTATTTAATGAAATAAAATTATCTTTGCTTTTAGCAATTATTAGTTTATTATTAAAATACATAAATCCTCCCTAAGTTAATTAAATTATATCATAATAAAAAAAGAAATAAAAGTTATTTTATTCTCTTACCATTAGCTAATGGTGTTAATACTTTTTTCTTAACTTCTAGGCCAATGTCCTCTATTTCTTCTCTTTTTTTATTTTCAAATTCGAGAATTAAACCATTTATTTCTGAATAAGCACAGTTTTTAATTCTAATATAGATTGTATCTTCTTCAGAAGTATATAAATCTGCTTCAGTAATAACATCTAATTCGATAGCTCTTTTAACAATTTTAGCTAATAATTCCATCATATAATTATCTTCTTTTGTCATACAGTATTCTGCTATTTCATCACTTAATTCTTTAGCTCTTCTAGCAGAACCTTCAGTCTTAAATCCTAATTCAGGTTCTTTTTTTTCATTTTTATAAACAGTTAGATTAGATGTTAATAAATATATATCTTTTTCTTTAACACTTTTTGTCCATGATATACCTGGTAAAATAATTCCATCAAATCTATCAGCACATAGTTTTGGTCTGTCACAATCAACAATAGGATATTTTTTAAAATCTAAATCTTCTAATTTTATGTTATCTTTTTTTAGATATTTTAATAATAAAGAATCATCTTGAATTATCTTATTAGTATATTTTTCTGTACTTTCTTGGCGAACATAATCATGATGCATATAATCAATAACATGAGAAAAGCATGGTGTTCCTGCGTCATGAAATAATGCTGCTAATGTAGCTTTTTGATCATGTATTTGATTCCATGTGATTAAAGCTGTTGTTAAGGAATGATCATATCTAGATATTGGTTCCTTGAAATTATATATATCTTTTGAAGCGTAATCCATTCCACAAAAGTAACTAATACCTTTTAATCTTTGTATACTTGGTACTGTTAAGTATTTCTTTAAAAATTTTGGTATATCTCCTAGTTCTCTTAAATACAAATCATATAGTGGTCTATTTTTTATATCTTCTTCCAATAGTAACATACTTCTATCTCCTTCTAATTATTTCATCTTGATTATATATTATAACAAAAAAAAGAAGATAACGCTATCATTCTTTTATATTTTTTATATTTTCACATATTAAATTATCACATATATCTTTATTTCTTAGATATTCTTCTTTATTTTTCACTGTCCATCCTAGTAAAAGATATTTATTTTTATATTTTAATATTTTATTTTTAGATACTCTTTTAATATTATAAGATATGAAATTTGGTTTAGTGATTAAACTATATAATCCTAAATATTTATTATTTTTAATAAGTAATCCTCTAATTATATGAGGATACTTCATTTTAAAATAGATAATAGATAGTGGACTAAAACTTTGAATAGCATATAATCCATGATAATTATTTAAGAATTTAATAACTTCCCTTTCTAACGTGAAATTCTTTCTATCTATTTTAAGTTCTATAATAATTGGTATTTTACCATTAACTATTTTTAAAACTTCTTCAAGTAATGGTATATAGTTATTAGTATTTAATAGTTTATAATCTTTTAATTCACTATAATTAGTATCTTTAACTAATTTATTAATATTACATAGTCTTAATAAATTCTTATCATGAAATACTACTACTTTATTATCTTTAGTAAGTCGTACATCTAATTCTATAGGATATTCATTCTTAATGGCTTCTTTAAATGAAACAATACTATTTTCTGGTACTTTGATGTTATCATAGATACCTCTATGGGCGATGAAATCATTTCTTAAAAAACTTGTATTTTTTATCATATTATTTCACTTTACTTAATCTAGTAATAGGCCATATTCTAAATATTGCCATACCTGATATATCTTTTTTATCTATTAGGCCTATACTTCTAGAATCTGCTGATACACTACGATTATCTCCAAGAACTAGGTATTTATCTTCGGGTATTTTTTTATAAATACTAATATCTTCTAGAGAAAAATCTTTAGTTTCAAAATTATAATCATTTTTTAATTCTTTACCATCAATATATAAAGTATTATTTTTATATTCTACATATTCTCCTGGTAATCCCACTACTCTTTTAATAATTTTTGTTTTTATTTTTTTACCATTAGGTAATTCCTTATTAACATTAATTACTACGACATCAAATCTTTTAATATTACTTACTCTATATGTTATTTTTGATAATAATAATATTTCATTTTCTTTTAGAGTTGGAACCATTGAATCTCCAGATACAATAACTGGAGTTACTAGATAAGTTCTTATTAAGACTACTACTATAACTATTATTATATAAGGAATTAATTCTTTAAATTTATCTTTCATAATATCTCCTTTAGTAAAATAAAAAGATAATAAACTAGATTGTTTATTATCTTCTTTCTTTAATCTTATATTGTTTTTCTCTAGTTCTTAAGAAATACAATTTTGCTCTTCTTACTAAACCTGCTTTAACGACATTAATATAAGCAATGTTTGGACTATGAATTGGGAATATTCTTTCTACTCCTACTCCTGAAGCAATCTTTCTTACAGTAAATGTTTCAGTTACTCCATGTCCTTTACGAGCGATTACTGTTCCTTCAAAATTTTGAATTCTTTCTCTGGATTTACCATTTTTAGTTTCAATGATTTTACATCCAACAATTACAGTATCTCCTACTCTAAATTCAGGAATACTTTTCTTAATTTGTTTTTCAGCAATCTTTTCAATTAAATTCTTACTCACGTCTATTCACTCTCCTTTATACCCTAATCATATAATAAATTATAGCGGATTATTCGTTTCAGTTATTAATTTTAACATAATTAAGTTTAAAAGGCAAGTATTTTTTTATTATTGTCTTACTTCTCTTTCTATGATTCTATTATCTGAGGCATAAATTAAAATGCTCATGTTATTTAATGCATTATTTATATTTACATTTATTGATGTCCAATATTTATTTGATAACAAGCTAGTCGATTGGTTTTCTACACTAATTCTATATGCTGATAGTCCTTTTTCGCTATCAACAATATTGCATTTTACTACTCCATTTCCAAGGACTACGCCATCACTCACTAGATAACAATATGCTTCTAATACGGAAGGTGCTCTATATTGATATATTTCCATCCATAATTCTACATTTATTTGTTCCCCCAGCATATCCGTTACATCCGGATCTGTAGAATCTGCCCAAAGATATACTTTATAATCCGTTTTAGTAGTTGTGGCTTCGATAGCAGGAGCTAATGTGATTATATCTCCATCAATTAATGATATAAAGTCGCTTTCTGCTACTATTGTTTCAGCGTCACTTGTTCCACTTGCTTTTTTCGTTACGGTCCATTTCATTGCTCTAGATTCTCTTAAATTATTAGTTATATTATTTACTTTTAATTTTATACTTGCATAAAATGGATATGGTGGATTGTTTTTTTTCTTTAGTGTAAATATAGTACTTTTTCCACCAGAATATGAATTAGAAGCATGAATATTATCATCAAATACAGCTATTCCTTCTGTATACTCTACATAATTACTTATATTTTCTGTATTAAGGGCAACGTTTATATTTCCTAATTGAACTGACCATAGGGCAAATGATCCAGCAATAGTTAATATTCCTAATAATATAGTTATAATTATTGCAATAGTTATTTTTTTATTCTTCATATAACCACCTTTTATCTATTATTTAGTATATCATAACATAGTATTTTTAGCAATTAAAAAGATTAGAAATTTATTTCCAATCTAAATGTTTTCTTCTAAATATTTTTCTATAATAGTAGAACTTTCCTTTAATATGCTATTTAAGTCCTCCATCTTCTTTAAATAATCAATATATAATTGGTTATTGTTTAGAATATTTATTTTTTCTTTTATCAATTTATCTAATTCTTTATACTTTGGATCTTTTTTGTATTCTAATATAGTTGCTTCTTTTTCTAAATCTTCTCTTTGTAAGTTTTCTAACAATGCTAATACAGCTGAAGATTCATCAGTCATATTATTTATAATAGCTGGAACAAATTCTAAGTTAGCTAATTTAGCTGCTCTAAATCTTCTTTCCCCAGCAACTAATTCATAATTGCCATTTATATCTCTAACTGTTATAGGCTGAAGTATACCATAAGATTTTATAGAATTACTTAGCTCTTCTAGTGCCGCCTGTGAAAAAACTCTTCTTGGCTGATATGGATTTGGAACTATCTTTTCTATAGGTATCTCCATAACTTTTTTTGCTTCCATAACATCCCTCTCTTATTTATATATAAATATATTTGAATTTCATTAGCTATTTACAAAATAGTACTGCACAATGCTACATAGATATTTATGAGTATACTATTTCTTCATTATGCTCATATAATCCTTCTATTTTGTTTTATTTTTGCTATTATTTATCAATTTATTTCTTAAGTTTATATAGTCTATATTTTTAAAATACCTTATTTTATAGGACTTTTTGCTGGTTTACCAGCTTTTCTTGGGTACTTTTCTGG
>CAZZAK010000033.1:0-10868 GCA_964652515.1 uncultured Clostridium sp.
CAGTATGGCGCTGCTTGCGGGGAGCCTTCTTGTCCTCTGTGAGCCATTTGTCAAAACATCCTCTAAATTCTTATAACCAATCTGCATTAGTATATTATTAATATTAGGTAATACTCCTAAAGAACACTTCAATTGCAATAAGTCTCTAGCATTAGCAGTGTTTAAAGATATTCTTCCACATAATCTTTCTAAATCATATACTTCATACAAATACTTTCTTAAATCTTCATTTAAAATAAATTCTCTAATTAAAGTATCAACGACATCATATCTTTTTAAAATATCTTCTTTACTTATTAAAGGAAACTCTAACCAATTCTTTAGCATCCTAGAACCCATTGCTGTTTTGGTGTCATCAAGTAGCCATAACAAAGAATATATCCTCTCTTTATTACGCATAGATTCTGTTAATTCTAAATTTCTTTTAGTATGAATATCCATCTTTAAATACTCATCATTTTTCTTTATATTTAATTTCTTTAAATGAGATAAATTCCTTTTTTGAGAAACCACCAAATAATAAAGTAAATGTCTAGTACCCAAAGAATATCTCTCATCAGAAATATCTTTAAATGAGTAATCATAATCTTTATCATTATATAAATAATCTATTATGGAAGTAGTTATCTTATAATTATCTTTTAATTTATCAATAATACCTTTACTAACTTTTTTATTTAAAATAACTTCTTTAATATTTAATAATAATATTCTTCCAATTATTTTCTCATCATTATATTCTACTATTTCACTATATATATCTCCCGTAGTAATATCAGCATAAGTAAGTATATAACAGTAATCATAATCATAGATACTAGCGATATAATTGTTTTCTTTTTCATCCAAAGAATTACTATTTATAACTGTACCAGAAGATATTATTTCTGTAATATCCCTTTTAACAATACCCTTAGCCATCTTGGGATCTTCCATCTGCTCACAAATAGCAACTTTATATCCCTTTTTTATTAACTTATCAATATATATTTCTGCTGCATGATAAGGAATACCACACATAGGGACTCTTTCATCAAGTCCTGCCTGTTTACCAGTTAAGGTTAATTCTAACTCATGACTAACTAATATAGCATCTTCAAAAAACATTTCATAAAAATCTCCCAATCTATAAAAAATTATAATATCAGGATAACTCTCCTTAATACTTACATAATGTTGCATCATCGGAGATAGTTTACTTTTATCAACTTCGTCCATTTTCATAAATCTCACCTATACAATTAGTTATTATACCAAAAAAAATAAAGCAATTAAACAATTTAATGCTTTATTTTTACTTTTTTAACTTCATTCCTACCTTGGGGGTCTTCTATATTTACCACGTCTATAAGTTTTGTTAATATAACGAACTGTACTATTGTCACTCAAATATTTACTAATCGCATCAGTAAAGTATCTAGTATTAGCTGATGAGATATCAAAAATTTCATCAACCCCAAATGGATGCCACGCAGGAATATCATCATAACCATAAGCAAGCCATCCTCCATAAGATAAAATAACTACTTTGGGTATTAATTTTTCATTTAATCTTTCTTTTTTATATAATTCACGTATAATTTTCCCAATTAAAGTAGGTAATGGAAAAATATCAAAATAATACTCTGGAATAGTAATTCCCTTATTATTAAGAAATTCTAATGTATCTTTAATATCAAGTATAAGATTTTGAGGACGTTCACCACTAATCATAATTAAAGGAATCATATATATTGAACCATTATCCTCATGTGGCAAACAACATTGAATAAATGTAGATAAGCTAGTATAAGGATAAATTCCCCTTTTTTTATCATCACTATTAAAGTCTTCAATAATATCCCTCATCACGTTATCAGTTTTCCCTAAATATGGAATTTCCATTTGTACTGTTTCCATAACATTTGCATTTAAACCTGCCATTTTCAAACACCTCTTTATTGTTTACAGAATTATTCATAAAGTGCCTACTATACTAGCAAAATATAAATAAAAAGTCAATAACCTTTTTTAACAATAAATAATAAACACACAATTAAAGTTAATATACTAATCCATCTAGTAACTTTTTGTAATATAGTTCCCTCATAAAAGACTTTTATTTTACCACTAGAATAATTTTTATCAATATTCACATTTACTAATCCATTAATTCCCTCATAAGTGTCAATTTTTTTATTATCGATATAAGCACTATAACCTTTATAATAAACAAATGGTAATTCTAAATATGAATCTTGATTATTATTTTTAAAACTAATATATAAAATGTTATTCTTTATTTCATAATCATATTCTATTATTTTATTAGAACTAACAATTAATTTTCTATTTTTAATATATGTCTCACTTGCTGTTATAGGAAGATATTCAGCAAACATAATATCATAATCATGATAATTATTTTTATCAACATATTTTGTATTTTTAAATACTGTATTCGATTGGATAGATAATATTCCAGTAAAAACAATTATAATTAGAATTATTTTCTTATAATCTCTAAAATTATCTACAATAAATGGACTAAATAACGGTAAAAGTATAGCAGGTATAATACTTAATCTCCAAGGGAATTGTATTACATAAAAAACATGCTGAAATAAGTCCCAAGGAAATAATTTTGTCGTAAATAATATAAATATAAAAGATAGAATCATATTTTCCTGCATAAAAAGAGAATACTTATTTTTTTTAATAAGTGAAATAATATATAAAGTTGTAATTACGATATAGACCGTTCCTACAGTACCTGGCGACCATACCCACTTACTGCCATCTATTAATTGAGCATATGATGACTCCAAGAAGATATGATAAAATGGCATAGCTCTATAACTAAGCCTAACTGTTTCGATACCAGCCTTATACTTAGTACTAAATAATTGTTCTAACATAGGTATGGTAAAATATGAAGTTAATAGAAAAGTTATTAATGCACTAAGTAATAAATATTTAATTCTATTTTTATCTTTTATTAATCTTTTAATATTGATTAAACAAAAAATAACTAAATAAATACATATAATAACAGAACTAAGTATATGACTTAAAATAATACCTGACATACCAATAATTAAATATTTATAATTTTTATATTCACCAAATACTACTTCATATATACCTAATATAACAAAAGGAAAAAATATAAATGATAAAGCCTCACCTAAAGCTCCCCTTGTAGTTAAATCAATTACTCTATAAGAAGTAAAAGCATACAAAAACGATGATAATAAAGCCTTTTTATTCTCTTTAGTAATTTTTTTAACACAATAAAACATACTTAAAATAGATAAGCAGTTAATGGAAAAAATAAATATTCTATATGAAATAGTTAAAGGTATTCTCAAATATAAAAGAATGGCTGGGAAGAACAAAAATAGTTCAGGATAAAAGAGTGGAGTTCCATATCCATATCCTTTTAAGTAATTCGGAGCCACATAACACATTCTTTTCATCTCAATACAATCTTTTATAGATATTATTCTAGATAAATGAAAATCCAAGTCATGTCCTTGAAAATAACTAGTCCTTAAAACAAACAAAGAATTGATTATAATAATAATCAATAAGCAAGTAATTATATTTTTCTTTTTCATATTTACACCTAGAATAATATTATCATTATTCCCTAATTTAATCAATGTTTTCACTAAGAAGTTTTGATAGACTAACGATGTTATATCCTTTATTTATGAGATAATTAACAACTACATTCAATTCTTTAATGTTTTCCAATAATATAATACTTCCAGGTTTAACACTATTTTTTATATCAATATATCCCCCAACTATAGAAGGAATAATTGTCCACATCTTGTTATTCATACAAGTATCTAATGTGTCACTATTTTTACCTATAGAAAGGCAATAAATACTCTTATTATTTGTTTTATTATTAATTATATTATTCCCAATTATAATATTCTCATTAGTATATAAACCTTTGTCACCATAGTTATATATCTCATTATTTTTAAACTTACTCAATTCTTTCATATTATTTTCTAAAAAACTACAATTGATAAATATATTAATAATCTTGCCATTATCTAAGTTGTATAAAATATTGCTTGAACCACTACTTAATATATATATAATTGCTACATCATTCTTATTACTGTTCCCATGAATAATATATTTATTCATATTGTTTCTAATTGAATTTTCAGGAAATACAGTCCTATATTCTAATAAAGTTGGATTAAATACCTTACTACGTTTCATATTATTATAACTAGCTAAAATATCTATTTCTCTACCGTTAATTCCAGGTATAATACTATCATCCTTAATAGTAGCATCTATTGGAACAATCTTATACTGTTCTTCAATATTCCTTATTTCTTGCATAATACTATCATTATCATTGATTACTGATAATACTTTATCAGTATAGGCAAAAGTAAAAACTATAAGTAATATTAATCCAACGTACTTAATCTTTGACATAAAACCACCTACTAAAATATATGAGATAAAAGCTAATTTACAACTACAAAAAAGTATGATATATTTGTTATGGTAGGTGATTTATGAAAAATAATAAAGGATTCACGTTAATAGAACTTCTAGTGGTAATAGTAATTTTATTAGGAGTTACTATCATAGCAATTCCTAATATTAATGTCGCATTGAATAAAAAGCATGAAAAAGAATTCGAGCAAGAAAAAGAAACACTAATACGATATGCTGAAGTATTTCTATCTAATAACCCAACAATATATGAATGTATCATAAATGGTGGATATTTATCATTGAATACTTTAGCAGAACAAAAAGACATAAAATTAAATAATAAAAATGAAAACCATGGTAATATGATATATGACATTGATAAAAAAGAAATCGTTTGGAAGGCTTCACCAGCCAAAAATTCTTCACCATGTCTAAATTAAATCATAATAACTAAAATAACTAATATAATTAAATGGAAGGTGATTATGAAAAAAGTAATTAATAATTACAAAGATTCCATTATATTAGTTATTTTTATTTTACTTGGCACTTTATTGGGAATTATTCTAAAAGAGAAAGCTAATATTTTAACTCCTCTTGGAGACTTATTCATAAATATGTTATTAATAACAATAGTACCTCTATTATTTTTAACAATTGTAACATCAATATACAAGGCAAATAAACCAAAAAAAATAGGCAAAACGTTAATTTCAATTATAATAACTTTTATATTTACATCATTAATAATGATCTTTATAGGAATGATTAGCACTAAATTAATTAGATTAGTAAATATAAAAGATATAGTTAATATTACTAGCACAATTGACAACAGTTTTGAATATATACCAGAAAGTACTACCATATTAGAACGAATAGTTAACATGATATCTGTATCAGACTTTAGTAAACTATTAACTAGAGATAGTATGATAGCCATAATTATTGTGTCAATACTAGTAGGAATATCTATGCTAAAAGAAAAAGAAAAAGCATTACCATTGTATAATTTTTTAGAATCCGCAAAAAATGTCTTGTTTAGTTTTATAAAAATAATAATGTATTATGCTCCAATAGGATTATGTTGCGTTTTTGCATCGTTAGTAGGAACCTTTGGTTCAAGTATACTGTTAGGTTATCTAAAAACATTTATTGTATATACATTAGCATCATTATTTATATATTTTATAATTTATCCATTATTTGCTTATATTAGTTATGGAAAACAAGGTGTAAAAAGGTTTTGGCAAAATATAATACCACCAAGTCTCACGGCTTTAGCTACTTGTTCATCAGCTGCCTCGGTGCCAGTAAATATGGCATCCACTAAAAACATAGGGGTAGATGAAGATGTAGCAGACATGACAATTTCTTTAGGGACAAGTTTCCATAAAGATGGTTCTAGTTTAGGTAGTGTATTTAAAATAATGTTTTTAGTTTATCTTTTCCATACAGATATATCAATATTTAAAATAATAGGCGTATCCTTACTAGCTACACTATTGGTATCAGCAATTCCTATAGGAGGAGGTACCATATCAGAAACACTAATTATTACAATGCTAGGATTTCCTATTGCTACACTTCCTATATTAACAGTAATAGCTACTATCATAGATCCTGGAGCAACGCTTTTAAATGTTGTCGGAGATACTAGTGCAGCAATGATGATTAATAGAATGGTTGAAGAAAAAAAGGACGATTGATTAATCGTCCTCTTCTATTTCTTCAAAAAAATCTTTTACTTTTCTATTTAGAGCTTTGGCTATCTTTTCAACAGCATCCAAAGAAAAAGTAATTCCCATCTTTACAGATTCAATATCTCTAATATAGCCATGACTTAAGTCAGATAAATCTGCAAGTTCTTGTTGAGTAATTTTAGCCATTCGACGATACTTTCTAATATTAAATCTTACAGTATCATAAATGTTAACATTATAATTCTTTTCATTCATAACTATTAACCTCAAAAAAATTATCTCATAAGTAAAATAAAAAATATGTAGACTAATAGTGGACATTATTATTCGACATTTTTCTTCATATATATCCTTTAAAATATAAAAAGAGGTGAATTATGAAAGCATATATAGGGATAGATGCTGGAAAAATAAATACTAAAGCTATAGTTATGGACGAAAATAAAAATATTATATATAAAATTAATATTTCTAATGGAAAAATTATCGGCAATATTAAACATATATTTAAAAAAATAAAAGAAAACATACCTTCAGAATATCAAATATATAATATTGGTGTATCTGGAGAAAATAGATTTATTATAGGAAAACTTCTAGGTACAAATATTATTATTAATGAAATAGAATGTCTTAAAGAGTACATTATAGAAAGAAAATTAGCAGGTAATATATTAGAAATATCCTCCGATAACTATAAATCATTAATTGTGGAAGATAATAAATTATTAGATTATAAAATATATAAAGGTAGTAATACTATAAATATTAATTTTATATATAAAATATCAAATTTATTAAAAATAGATATCAATAATATAAACTTATCTAAAGAAGTAATCAATTTTAAAAACGATAACTTGATGCTCTTATATGAAGAAATAAAGTTACTTATTCATAAAGTAAACAGTAATGTAATAATATCTTCATTAATTAGAAAAATGATTAATAATCTACCAAAATATAATTATATAATAACTAGTAGTCCAATATTTAAAACATCAATTTATGATTCAATTTATGCCGTTGCAAAAGGCGTTTCATTAATTGCTATAAAAACCAAAAGCACAAAAAAATATGATTTAAATATAGCCAATAATACAATTGAAAGAAAAGTGGAAACATGTCATAAATGTAGTATGTGCTGCGAAGTAGTAAGCATATACCGCAATAATGAACTAATTGATGCGTTTGGAAATAAATGCCATGAAGGAAAAGCAATAGAGTACAATAAGGAACCTCATTATATGTAAATAATATTTACATATTTCTTTTTTTTTAGTATACTTAAATAGAAAGATGGTGTTAAATGAAAAAAAGAACTTTTAGTGCAATGGTATTGTTATTAATACTAGTATTATCAGTAATAATAAGTAGTAAATTATTTAGTATTATTATGTTAATATGTGCTATTTTAGGATTTAATGAATTATTTTCTGTAAAATATAAAAATAGGATTAAAGAACTAGATATCATAAAAATATTTGCTATGCTATCTGTAGCATTAATTACTCTAAACAATATATTTTATGTTCTAGATACTAAAACAATATTTTTATTTCCTCTATTATTATTAAGCATACCAATTATATTTTATAATAATAGTGAAGTATATAATATCACAGATTGTATGTATATATTAGGAAGTGTCTACTTCTTGGGATTTGCTTTCGGTAATATCGTATCTCTAAGAAGTATAAACATTTATCAGTGTATATATATATTTATAATATCTTTTATTACTGATACATATGCTTATATTGGTGGAATGTTAATAGGAAGACATAAACTGACAAGTATATCTCCGAAAAAAACTATTGAAGGTAGTATAATAGGAACACTTATGGGTGTAGTAGTAGGTACTGTCTACTATTACAACGTAGTAGGCGGTTTACCTTTGGCAAAGATAATAGTATTATCATTTGTTCTAACTATCATAAGTGAAATAGGAGACTTGGTTTTCAGTAGTATAAAAAGATATTTTGGAACAAAAGACTATTCTAATTTAATACCAGGACACGGCGGAATATTAGATAGATTTGATAGTGTTATATATGTATCATTATGTATGTCACTATTATTAAGTATACTTTAGGAGGTATTATGACAATAATTTGGTTTATATTAATTTTAGGAGCAATCGTTGGAATACACGAATTTGGACATTTTATTTTTGCCAAATTATCTAATACTTATGTTTATGAATTTTCTATAGGTATGGGTAAAAAAATATTTGGTAAAAAGAGAAAAGGTGGAGAAACAGAATTCTGTTTAAGACTTGTCCCAATTGGCGGATATGTAATGATAGCAGGAGAAGATACAGTAACAGATGATAAAATACCAGCAGATAGACAAATGTGCAATAAAAACTTTATTCAAAGATTTATGATCTTGTTTGCTGGTATATTCAATAACTTTGTCTTTGCTTTTCTATTACTATTCATAAGTGCCTTAATATATGGAGCAATATCTACTAAACCAATAATTGGTTCAGTAGTAGAAGGCTTACCAGCATATGAAGCGGGTATTAGAGAAGGAGACTTAATTACTAAAATAGATGGTGAAAAAATACACAGTTGGGATATAGCCTTAATTAAATTACAGTTAAATAATGGCGAAACTTTAAAAATGACTGTTAAAAGAAATAACAAAGTATTAAATTATAATGTTAAACCAATTGAAGTAGAAGATGAAGAAGGAAACAAATCATATAAATTTGGTATAACAACAGCTCACACCGTAGAAAAAGGATTTATATCTTCCATAAAATATGCCAGTGTTAAAACATATAATTTAACACTGTCAATGTGGGAAACAATTAAATGCTTATTTACGGGCAAAGTATCTGTTAAAGATTTCTCCGGACCAGTAGGTATTTATACTATAGTAGGCACTCAATCTAAACAAGGCTTAGAAGCAATCCTATATTTAACAGCATATTTAAGTATTAATGTTGGATTCATTAATTTCTTACCATTACCAGCTTTTGATGGAGGAAGAATATTATTCTTAATCCTAGAAAAATTAACAGGTAATAAAATAAGTAAAAAGACAGAAGCTATAATTCATACGATAGGTTTCTTCTTATTAATAGGATTATTAATATATATTACATTTAATGATATAGTTAGAATATTTCATTAATTAAAAGGAATAAGTATTACTCTATACTTATTCCTTTATTATTCTTATCCATTTGTTCTTTGGTAAAACTAATTTCCAATATGCCATCTTTAAACATAGCTTTTATATCTTTTAAATTTTTTATTCCAATATAGAAACTCCTCCTGATTTCTCCATAAAATCTTTCTCTTCTTAAATAATTATTAATATCCTCTTTCAAAGATTTCTTGGAAGCACTAATAGTTAAATAACCGTTCTCATAATCAATTCTAATATCTTTTTTTAATATACCAGGTAAATCAATTTCAATAACATATCTATCATCATGAGAAAAAATATCTGTCTTCATATACTCATGTTCCATATTAAATGGTATATCTAATAAATCATAATTTTTTCTAGGTAACATAATATCTTCCTTTCATAATTATTATTTACAAAGAGTTATATTTTATACAAAAAAAATTAATTTCATGATATAATTAAAGGGGTGCATATGATATGTATGAAAAAGCAATTGAAATATTGAATATATTTGATAGTAATGGCTATATTGCTTATATTGTCGGAGGTTATCCACGTGATACCTTGTTAGGTATTAAGACTATGGATATAGATATTTGTACTAATGCCAAACCTAAAGAGATAATTGAATTGTTTTCATCATCTTCCGTTAGTGATGTTGGCTATGGATCAGTAAAATTAATATATAAGAATTCTAAGTTTGACGTTACAACATTCAGAAAAGACATAAAGTATGAAGATAATAGACGCCCAGTTAAGATGAAATATATTAATAATTTAAAGGGAGACCTTCTAAGAAGAGACTTCACCATTAATACCATTTGTATTGATAAGGATGGAATATATATTGATATATTAAATGGAAAAGAAGATATTGAGAAAAAAGTAATTAGAACAGTAGGTAATCCTAAGTATCGTATTAAGGAAGATGCCTTACGTATATTACGTGCCATTAGATTTGCTTCTATATTAGATTTTAATATTGATAAAAATACGCAAACATATTTAATACGATATGGTAATCTATTAAAAAAATTATCAAATGAAAGAAAAAAAGAAGAATTAAGTAAAATATTTTCTTCCCATTATAAGGAAAAAGGAAGAAAATTAATTTTAGAATTTAAGTTAGATAAATACCTAGGATTAGATTGTTTAAAAGATATTGTTATGTGTGATGACATTATAGGTATATGGACTCAATTAAACATGGATAATATATATAATTTTACAAAATTAGAGCGTGAACAAATGCATAATATAAGAGAATTACTAAGGTCTAATTTTAATAAATATAATATATATAAATATGGATTATATATTTCTACTGTTGCCTCTGAAATAAAAGGTTATGATAAGAAAAAAATTAATGAAATATATAATGATTTACCAATACATTCTATAAAAGATATATGTATTAAAACTATTGATATAACAAAAATATTAAATAGACGTCCAGGAGGATACCTAAAAGAAATAATTTCTAATATAGAAAAACAAATAGTTAATGGTAAATTAGAAAATAATTATGATAAAATAAAAGAATATATAATAGATAATTAC
>CAZZAK010000034.1:0-10305 GCA_964652515.1 uncultured Clostridium sp.
CAAATGTTATTATGATTGGTGAGATAAGAGACTCTGAGACAGCTCAGATAGCAGTTAGAGCATCTATTACTGGTCACTTAGTATTATCAACTCTACATACTAATAGTTCATTAACTACTATTGAAAGACTTTTGGATATGGATGTTGAAAGATATTTATTGGCTACAGCAATGTCTGGTATTGTCAGTCAGAAGTTAGCTAGAAAATTATGTGATAAATGTAAAAGGGCTAGAGAAACAACTCAATATGAAAGAGAATATTTTAAAAAGATGATTGGTGTGGATGTTCCTCAAGTATATGATGCAGTTGGCTGCCCTCATTGTTCAGGTGGATACAAAGGAAGAATTGCCCTACAAGAAGTATTATTAATATCTCCGACAATAAGAGATGCTATTAGTACATCAGTTGGTAAAACCGAACTACGTAATATGGTATATAATGGTGATGTTATTACCCTACTTCAAGATGGTTTATTTAAAGTATTAGCAGGTTTTACTTCATTAGAAGAAGTATTCAAATTAGTCGAAGCTGATGATGAATTAAACTCTGAAACTAATTTAAAAAATAAGATTGCAAAGCAATCTCAACAACAACAACAATAAAGAATGGCACATAGCCATTCTTTTATAATTCATCATATTCTTCTTCTTGTGTTTTTTCTTCTATTTTCTTATAATTATATTCTTTAATACTAAATTTATTAATTAATTTAGTAATATATTTTCCTAATACTGTTTCATTAGATTTAACAATATTAATATCAAATGTAACATCATTCTCTGTGACATTTACATTATCAATAGTAATTTTTTCTTCCTTATTATTCTCAATATATTCTATTAAGGATTGTCTCTTTTCTTTTATTAAAGAAACTTGCATACGATATATTTCTTTGGTTATTCTATTCTTGGAACGCATATTAACAACACCATTAACATATCTTAAAATGATATTTGAAAATAAGATAACAATAGTTCCTGTAATAGCTTCTTTAACATAGCCTCCGGCACAAAGAACTCCAATTGATGCTGTACACCATAATGTTGCTGCAGTTGTTAATCCTCTTACTTTTGCACCATCTTTGATAATAACACCTGCTCCTAGAAAACCAATCCCTGTTACTACTTGAGAAGCTACTCTTGATATATCTATTTGATAATCTGTTACTAAAAAAGAAAAACTAACAAATAGATATGAACCTATAGCTACTAAAACAGTGGTTCTAAGGCCAGCACTTCTTCTCCTAGATTGTCTTTCTAAACCCACTAATAGACTTAGTAAAAAGCATATTATTAAGGCTAATAAAAATTTATGATAATCCATATAATCCCTTCTATTCATTAATAGTATATCATTAAATTTAAAATATGACAATTATTTTTAGGCAAATACAATAGCAAAAAATAGTACCTTTCATACACTATATTAGATACTTAAAAGGAGGTATTTTATAATGTATTACTATGGTGGATACAATGGAGGATATGGCAATAGTTGTGGATGCAACTCTACGCAATCTTATGGTGGATATGCCTATCCTAGTTATGGATACGGATATGGAAATGGTCTAGGATATGGATATGGTTCTGGAGCAGCAATTGTGTTAGTATTATTTATATTATTGGTAATAATAATTGGTACTAGATCATTTGCCGTTTAATCCAAAAATAAGGGAACTATTCCCTTTTTTTTAATTTTATGCTATAATAATTTCCGGAAAGAAGGGATACTATGCTTAAGTCTTCGGATATTTTAGATGAAAAAGATAAAAGAGTAAGAGCAAAAAATAATGAAGTTACATTTCCTTTATCTAAAGAAAAGAAACAAATCATTAATGATATGCTTAAACATTTAAGATATAGTCAAATTGAAAAGTATGCTAAAAAGTATAAGTTAAGACCTGGCATGGGTCTTGCTGCTCCACAAATTGGTATTAACGAGAGATTCTTTGTTGTATGTCATGAAGAAGAAGAAGGTAAATTTAAAGATTATATTTTGATTAATCCAAAAATGATATCTAATTCTGAAGAACTTATTTATGCTTCTGAAGGCGAAGGATGTCTTAGTGTTAATCGTGAAGTCACTGGTATTGTGCCAAGATACGCTAGAGTCACTTTTACAGGATATGATATAGATGGTAATCCTATTAAATTACGTGCTAGAGAAGAATTATCTATAGCTTTTCAACATGAATTGGATCACTTAAATGGAATACTTTTTGTAGATAGAATTGATCCAAATGATCCATTCAAAAACAAAGATAGAATGAGAGAAATATAAAAAATATCGTTATTTACGATATTTTTTTTCATATTCCTCCTCTAATTCTATATATTTTTCTTCTATTTCATTGGGAGTCATCTTTTCTGTTTCAATATTTTTAATCATTACCTTTCCTTCTATGATATTAAACTTATCTGTTACTTCTCCTAAAGGAAAATTATGTTTATAATAAATATTATCTTTCCATAATGGAAAATAATATTCTAGATGACTTAGTAATAATGATATAAATTTATTACGATATTTACTACTTCTAATACTAACATTTATATTATATATTCTTTGAAAAATATTTTTAATGAATATCATTTCCACGCTTTCATAATATATTTCTAGCATACCATCTTTTTTAAAATTATCTAGAATTGTTTTTAAAGGTAACAAAGTATTTTTAATATTACTATATGAGTATCCATTTAAATATTTCTTTACTTGGCTATCTTCTGATAATTGATAATGGTATATTGCATCTTTAGAATAAGATATATATCTAGCATTTGCATACATTGAATATATAATAGCAATATCTTCATTAGCTAAGTAATTAACATCTTGTAAATCAACATATTCTCTTTTAAATAGTTTAGCTATTAAGCAAGGATTTAAGGAAGATAAATATTCTTTTTGATAAAGAATATCTATTTTAGTTGGTAATTTTCTTGCTTTAACACCAATATTTTTAGCAACATGCCTTAATATTTCTACTTTAAATCTACCCAAACAAATATTAGTATTAGTTTCTTCTAGGGTATTAACTAGATTTAAAATAAAATTTTTATCTAAATAATCATCTGAATCTACAAAAGATATATATTCACCACTAGAACTATTTAGTCCTACTCTCCTAGCCTCAGCTGGTCCACTATTTTTAATAGTTATAACCTTACAATTTTCAAAGGTATTTAAAATGTCTAAAGTATTATCTGTTGATCCATCGTTTACAAAGATTATTTCAATATTTTGGTATGTTTGTTTACATAGACTTTGATAACATAATGTTATATCATTTTCTCTATTATATACGGGTATAATTATACTGACTTTTTTCATAATATCACTTCTATTATTATAACATGAATAATATAAATTATATATTAATTTTATCTAATATACTAGATATGATTGCACTGGATTCTATTTTTGTTATGGCAAAACATTTCTTACCTAAATCTTTTAGAGAAGATCCAATGGAATACAGCATTTTTCTATCTATGATGATAAATCTATCGTGAAATTCGTCATTTACTTTTATGGTTAAATTACTGTATTGTTCTTGGTATTTTTCTATTAATTCGTTCTGCATATTTTTACTAACGATTATAACTTCTGTTTCTGTCTTAGATATCAAATCTAATATTTTTCTATCTATATAATTATCTAGTACTATTATCTCTTTTTTGGCACTTTCTAATATATTTATAAGCAATGAGTAAGCATCATATGTTTGATGAGAAAAGAATATTTTACTATTTATTTGAGGCTCTAACCTGTTGAATAATTCATTTATTTTCTCATCATGCCTTAATACTAATTGATTTATATAGTCTTGATTTAGTATATTATTAGTAATTATATAGTCTTTCATATTTTTAAATATTCTTATTAGTGCTTTACTTTGCTTAATAGCCAATTCTCCTTTTAGAACCGTCATTAACATATATATTCCTTCTTCGGTAAATACATAAGGATTATATACTCTACCACCTTTTATTCCCTTTGTTTGCATCGAGGTCACATTTTGTGACCTCGATAATATTTTCACTTCTTCATTAGAAAGTTGAAATCTAAAGTCTATACCAAAACGTTCTATATTTCTTTCCACTTGCTGATTAAATGCTTTTGTTGTATAACCATATATTGTTGCCAAATCTGAATCAATCATTACTTGTTTACCTCTAATGGTATATATTTTATCTTTAATATTTTCTTCATTTAATATGACTAAATTTGTTTCCATATTACTCCTTTCAAATAAAAAGGGAATACTTTATAAAGTATTCCCAAATAGATATATTTTTTCTTGCCTTAAAATATAAATTATCGTCATAAATTGTTACATTAATATATGGCAAGTAATTAATGTAGATAAATTATAGCATATTATATGCTTTATTACTAGTCATTTTTATATTTTTACATATTTTATAATAAGGACGTGAATAATGAAAATATGTGTTTATGCAATATGTAAAAATGAAAGTAGGTTTATTGATCGTTGGTATAATTCTATGAAAGAAGCTGATGAGATATTTGTTTTAGATACTGGTTCAGAAGATGATAGTATAGAAAAATTTAAAAAATTAGGAGTTAATGTTAAAAAGAAGATTATTAATCCTTGGAGATTTGACGATGCTAGAAATGAATCACTTAATATGATACCAGATGATTATGATATATGTGTATGTACTGATTTAGATGAAGTGTTTTTACCTGGCTGGAGACAAAAACTAGAAATTTCTTGGAAAGATGACACTACTCGTGCTAGATACAATTATAACTGGTCATTAGATGAAAATAATAATCCAATAGTTAATTTTTATATAGAAAAAATCCATACTAGACATGGTTATAAGTGGACACATCCTGTTCATGAAGTATTAACTTATACTGAAAATAAGTATGAAAACATTATAACTATTGATGATATAACTTTAAACCATTATCCAGATAATACAAAATCTAGAAGTAGTTATCTACCCTTATTAGAATTATCAGTTAAAGAAGATCCATTGGATGATAGAAATATGCATTATTTAGGTAGAGAATATATGTACTATCATAAATGGAATGAAGCTATCGATACTTTAATACGACATTTAAATTTAAAAAATGCTACTTGGAAAGATGAAAGATGTGCTTCGATGAGATTTATTGCAAGATCATATAAAAATATGGGTAGACATGATGAAGCAAAATTATGGTTTGATAAAGCTATTAAAGAGGCCCCATATCTAAGAGATCCATATATAGAAAAAGCAATGTTAGAATACGAACTGGAAAATTATCTAGAAGTTGAACGACTATGTCTAGAAGCATTAAAAATTAAGAAACGTACTAAATCATATATAAATGAAGTATTTAGTTGGAATCATACTCCTTATGATTTACTTTCTATAAGTTACTTTTATCAAGGACTTTACGATATTTCCCTATTCTATTCAGGGCTTGCTTTAGATATGAATCCAAATGATACGAGACTACAAGATAATAATAAAATTATTAAAAATAAATTTTTAGAAGATAATAATAGACTTTAGTTATAATTAAGAAAATATACAATAGCATATTCTATAATGAAAGGGGGAAAAAATGAATAATAACAATAATGGTTATGAAAGAGCATTAAGAATAATCCAAGAAGCTAATAGAAATAGACCAATCTTATATGGATGTTGTAATCCTACTAACGGAAGTGGACCAACTGGTCCTACCGGTCCTACAGGTCCAGCTGGGCCTGCTACAATTGTAGTAGGAACTACCACTACTGGAGGACCTGGAACAGAAGCATCTGTTACGAATAGTGGTACTTCTGAGAATGTAATATTAGACTTTGTTATTCCTGCTGGTGCTACTGGTCCTACTGGGGCTATTGGCCCTACTGGTGCTACTGGACCTGCTGGTGAAACGCCTACATTAACTATTGGAACAGTTACTACTGGTGATCCTGGTACTGAAGCAAGTGCTACAATTACTGGTACAGCACCAAACTTTGTTCTTAATTTAACTATACCACAAGGACCTACCGGAGCAACTGGTGAAACTGGTCCTATCGGTCCTACAGGAGCTACTGGGGCTAATGGGCCAACGGGTGCAACTGGCGAAACAGGGCCTACTGGTCCAACGGGTGCAACTGGTGAAATCGGTCCTACAGGTCCAACGGGTGCAACTGGTGAAATCGGTCCTACAGGACCTACCGGTCCAATAAGTCCTGCCGGTCCAATGGGTCCTACCGGTCCAATGGGTCCAATGGGTCCTACTGGTCCAACAGGTCCTGCTGGTCCTGCAGCCTAATGATTAAATTGTTTCAATTTGAAACAATTTTTTCTTTTTATAAAGGAACAAATATCTATATATTTCTATATAATAATATGAAAGGAGTTATATAATATGTATGGACGTTTTCCTAGAGGACCTGTTGGAAATAGATTTATTGGGGGAGGATTTTTAGGGCCATTTGTTTTAGGAGGAATTACAGGTGGATTATTAGCACCAGCATTTTATCCTAGACCATACCCTATTTATCCACCATATCCACCTTACCCACCAGTTTATTATTAATTTTATTTTTTTAGTATAGATTTTTATTACTTTTTCTAGTATAATCTATTATAGGTGATAGAATGAATCATAACTATATAATAGATTTTGTTAATGAAAACGAATTTAAGAAAAAAGAAAGATCTGTAAAGAAATATAATAGATTAGCTTATAAAAAATTATTATTTGATTATTATCCAGCACTTAGAGAAGGAAATTTTTTAGGAGTCTTAGTTTCTTCAAATAGCAAAGATGGAATAAATAAATATGAACTTAAGTTACCTACAGATAAAACATTTACTCAAGTACATGGTAATATTACATTGCATTATTCCGTTTATTTAAATCAAAAAATAGTAATGTTAGAAACACTTACACCTGAAGAATTATTAAGTGAAGGGCATCAAGAAGAACTTCGTGCTTATAAGGGTGTTATGGTATCTAAATCTCATGCTGATAAAGATATATTTAAGATTAATTTATTAAATAGTATTAATAGGGATGGATTCTTAAATATGTCTACATTCTTACAAGTTATTATCTATACTGTAGCTATAGTATTACTTGGAATATTGATATTTAATATATTAAAGTAAAAGAACATCAAATGTTCTTTTTTTATAATTTATTTACTAATTCTTTAAATTGTAGTCCCCTATCAGCAAAATTTTTAAACATATCAAAGGATGCTGATGCTGGTGAGAATAATACTACTTCCCCACTTCTAGCAGTTTCATGTGCTTTATTTACTACTTCTTCTAGAGTATTTAGAGTATATATTTCGATATCTTCATTAGTTTTAGCGTTTGTTACAGCATTATATATTTTATCTTTGGTTTTACCAAACAAAATTAATACTCTTACGTGTTCTAATATTGGTTTAGCTATTGGAGTATAATCTAAGTTTTTATCATAACCACCTGCTATTAAAACTATTCTTTCCTTGTATGATTCTAATCCTGCTATGGTTCTAGTAGGACTTGATGATACAGAATCATTATACCATTTAGCTCCATTTATTTCTCTTACAAATTCTAGCCTGTGTTCTACTCCACTAAATTTCTTAATGGCTTCTAATGATTTATCTAAATCTATTAAATCTATTGTTGCTGATAGGCATGCACAAATATTTTCATGATTATGTCTTCCTCTAATTTTTAGAAGAGAACAGTCTAATATTTCTTTATCTTGATAATATATTTTATCATCTATAGTATAGAAACAATTAGTTTTAGAGTATCTACTGAAGTATCTTATCTCTCTATTTGATACTAACTTACTAGTTATTTCATTATCTTTATTTAAAACAAGTATTCCATTACTATTTTTATAAATACTTTTCTTAGCTTCAATATATTCATCATAAGATGAATGATAATCTAAGTGATTAGGACTAATATTAGTAATAACAGATATTTCTGGACTCACTCGCATTTCCATTAATTGGAAACTAGATAGTTCTAATACCACTATATCCTTTTCAGTCATATTTTTTATCTCAGTAAATAAAGGTGTACCAATATTACCACCAAGAAATACTTTATAACCATTAGCCTTTAATACTTCACTAATTAAAGTAGTAGTAGTAGTCTTCCCATCGCTACCAGTTATTCCTATTACCTTTGATGGAGTTAGTCTAATAACTTCTTCAATTTCTGTAGTAATATATGCTCCTCTCTTCTCTTCTTCTCTTAGTTTAGGATTACTTGGAAGACAACTAGGAGAACGGAAGATAATGTCAAAACCTACTAGATGATCTAAATAATCTTCTCCAATAAAAGCTTTATAATTATATTCAGAAAAATCTAGATTTATTTCTTTTTTATTAAAAATAGTTACATCACAATTTAGTCCATATAAATAATCTAAGAGTGGTATATTACTAACTCCTAAACCTATAATAGCTATTTTAGATTTTTTTAATTTTTCATTAAATTCTTCTAATTTCTTATTCATTATTTCTCCTTTGATAATATATTTTCAATAACATTCATAATCATTAATTTACCATATTCATAAGTTAAACTTCCTTGATAATATGCTATATATGGACTTCTTAATGGTCCATCACAAGACATTTCAATGGATGATCCTTGAGTGAATGATCCTGATGCCATTATTACTTTATCATCATATCCAGGCATATCATCTGGTATTGGTAATGAGTTAGAGTCAATGGCTGAAGATTTTTGTACTTCCTGGCAGAATTTTATTAATAATTCTGGATCATTAAAGATTATATTTTCTACAATATCTACTCTTTCTTCATTATATTTAGGTTCTACATTATAACCGTAGTGCTCCATAATATAGCTTAATAATATACTTACTTTTAAGCTATTCATAACAACAGAGGGAGCAAAATATAATCCTTGTAAGAATAATTTATTAAGTCCTAGAGATGGTCCTACTTCTTTACCTTGTCCTGGCACTGTAAGACGTTCAGAAACTAGTTCTATTAAATCTTTTCTACCTACTACATAAGCACCATTCGGAGCTATTCCTCCTCCCAAATTTTTGATAAGGGAACCAACAGCTAGGTCTGCTCCGACTTCAATAGGTTCCTTATCACTAACAAATTCACAATAACAGTTATCTACCATAATAATAACATCTTTAGAAACACTTCTAATTTCTTTAATAACTTTTTCTACTAAATCTATATTAATACTTTTTCTAGTAGAATATCCTTTACTTCTTTGAATATGAATCAATTTTACTTTTTCTTTTCTTAAAGTTTCTTTTATTTTATCATAATCAAAGTCATTATCTATTAAATCAATCTCTTCATAATTTACTCCATAAGATATTAAGGAACTAGCATTTTCTTTTAAACCTATTACTTCATCAAGAGTATCATATGGTCTACCTGATATAGCTAACATCAGATCTCCTGGTCTTAACATAGCATTTAATGTTACAGTTAGGGCATGTGTTCCTGATATAAATTGGCTACGTACTAAAGCATCTTCTGACTTAAATATTTCACTATATACTTTTTCAATAGTATCTCTTCCATAATCATTATATCCATAACCAGTCGTAGATATAAAGTGTGTTTCATTAATATTATGTTTATGAAAAGCATCTATTACTTTTTTACTATTAATTAAAGATATATTTTCTATTTTCTTAAATACTTCTCTTACTTTATCTTCGGCTTCATTAACTATATTTAAAGTTTTATCATCCATAATTTACCCTCCTTTATATCTATTCGATAAACACTACCTGTTATGACATTATCATTTAATACTTTATTAATACTATCAGTTAATTCTTTGGTAGTTATTAATCTATCTTGTCCTATTCTATGTAATTCTTCTTTTATGTAATTATCATCCATAACTCTAGTAGACTCTGTATCTATCCAGTTAGGAACAAAGCATATTACTTTATTAGATGAGTCTACTAAAGATATAGATTTAGTTAAAGTAATTATACCACTTTTAGATACTGAATAGTCAATATTTAATTCATTATAAGTATCTATTCCATCAGTAGAAGACATATTTATTATAATACTATTATCTAAGTATTTAAGAGCATATTTATCTATTAGAAAAGTACCTAATGTATTAACTTCTAATACTTTCATAAATTCTTCTTTAGTTTTATCAAAAATACTATTATCCTGGTAAGTACACAAACTGGAAGCCTTCGGCCGCTCCTATCGCTGCAGCAGCGGTCACAATTTTGATGTTGCCAAAGAGGGCTATCTCAACCTGAATCTGAAGAGTTCCAGAAATACGGGCGATAACCCGG
>CAZZAK010000034.1:10315-10674 GCA_964652515.1 uncultured Clostridium sp.
TTTCATAAATTCTTCTTTAGTTTTATCAAAAATACTATTATCCTGGTAAGTACATGCATTATTAATAACTAAATTTATATCCTTATGTCTTTTAAAGAAATTATCTACTTCTATTTCATTAGTTATATCTAATTTTTCTAAAGTTACATTAGATAGATTATCATAGTAATCTTTATTCTTAACACTATGACAGTATGTAACTATTACATCATCTTCACTATAATACTTAGCTTGATACTCTGTTATAGAGGAATTAGCTCCAATAATTAAAATCTTTTTTTTCATAATATATCACATATAAATAGTACCACAAACTAGTATTTTATTCAAGGAATAAGAAAAAGATAGGTATCGCCTAT
>CAZZAK010000035.1:0-10546 GCA_964652515.1 uncultured Clostridium sp.
GCAGGCATTAGAAATATGTGATGCTTTAGTTAGGAGCGAAGCTGTTAGTGTAATTGTAATAGATTCAGTTGCTGCTTTAGTTCCACAAGCAGAAATAGATGGTGAAATGGGTGATACTCATGTTGGTTTACAAGCTAGACTTATGAGTCAGGCGTTAAGAAAATTATCTGGAACTATTAATAAAACAAATACAATTGTTATATTTATTAATCAGTTAAGGGAAAAAGTAGGTGTAATGTTTGGTAATCCTGAAACGACGCCAGGTGGTAAAGCACTTAAATATTATGCTTCAGTAAGATTAGATATTAGAAGAGGGGAACAAATCAAGCAGGGTACGGATGTTATTGGTAATAGAACTACTATTAAGGTAGTTAAGAATAAAGTTGCGCCTCCATTTAAGACGGCTAATGTGGATATTATGTATGGTGAAGGTGTAAGCCAAGAGGGTGAAGTAGTTGATTTAGCAAGTGATGCTAATATAATAGAAAAGAGTGGCGCATGGTATTCATATAATGGCGAGAAACTTGCTCAAGGTAAAGAAAATGCTAAAATATTATTTAAGGAAAATAGAAAGTTATTTGAAGAGATTAGAGATAAAGTAAGAGAATACTATGGTATTAATAAAAATGTAAAGGAAAGTGTTAAGAAGGAAGATTAATTCCTTTTTTTTATTGTTTTAAGAAAAAGTCTTGACATGTGTATGTCATACGCATATAATATAATTGAAGGTGATAATATGGAAGTAAAAAATCCCTTGTATAAGAATATTGGTATTCATGTTGTTAATTCTATTTTTACTGTAGATAATGGTGTAGTAAAAATATTATTGATTAAGAGAACTAATGAACCGTATAATGATTATTGGGCGCTACCAAGTGGAGCACTTTATAATAATGAATTGGTCATTGATGGTGCTAAAAGAGAATTAGAAGAGAAGACAGGAATAAATAAAATAGATTTGAAGATGTATAAGGTTTTCGATGAATTAGATAGATCTCCAGTACAGAGGATGATAGCTATTGCTTATATAGGTGTTCTTGATAAACAAAAGGCTAATTTAGTTACGCAAACAAGAAAGACTTCTGATTCTGATTGGTTTGATATTGAAAAAGTTCCTACACTTGCATATGATCATAATAATATTTTGAATCATGCGATATGTGAATTAAAGGATATGATAGTGTCTACAGATATTTTGAAATCCCTATTTCCTATGGAATTTACATTACCAGAATTGCATAATGTATATGAATCTATATTGAATATTACTATTGATAGAAGAAATTTTAGAAAGAAAATGATTAATAGTGGTATTATATATGATACTATGAAAAGTGTTAATTATAAGGGTAAGAAACCTGCTAAATTATATAGATTTAATGAAAAAATAGAAAATACAAGCATATTTTAATGCTTTTTAAAAGAAAAGTTATGTGTATAAAATACGCATGTAGGAGGTAATATGAATTTATATTTAGATTTCGACGGAGTGATTGCGGATACTATTAGTGTTACATATAAAAAAATTGAAGAATTAGGAATTGATTTAAAGGACGTTGATAAGGTCTCTAAATTCTATAGAGAATTAGATTGGTTTTATTTGCTTAGTACTGTTGGTCAAATAAATAACTCAATTCATCATATTAAAAAAATAGTGAAAGATGGTACGTATAATATTTATATATTAACAACAGTTAATTCATTAGATGAAGTTAAAGCTAAAAGCGAGTATATTAGAAGTTTTGGTCTGAAATTGCCTATAATAAGTGTTCCAAAGGGAGTAAATAAATGTGATATGGTTCCTGCCAATAGTAATTTATTAGTAGATGATTATAGTGGTAATCTGTATCTTTGGGAGAAGGCTGGTGGTATTGGTGTAAAATTTTCGTTAAAGCCAAGTAATGAATTTTTATCTATTAGTTCGCTTGGTGAATTAAATTCTTTACCTTTTATGAAGAGATTGATAAGGAGAATATGAATTTATTAATTGTTTAATGCGTATATATGTGTTATACTTAATGTAGGATAGGGAGGAAAAGAATGTTTAACTTAAAACGTAGAGTAGCTGTTATAACCGGAGCTTCGTCTGGTCTTGGAAAACAAATGTCAAGAGCTTTTGCTAAGCAAGGCGCTGACTTGGTTATATTAGCTAGAAGAATGGAAAAATTAGAAGAATTACAAAAGGAATTAGAATGTGAAGGAGTTAAGGTATTAGCATTAAAATGTGATGTTACAGATACGGATAATATTAATGAGTGTGCTAATACTGTTGAAAAGGAATTTGGTAAAGTTGATATTTTAATTAATTGTGCTGGTTCTAGTAAAGATAAAGGTGTTCTTGATATGAATGATGAGGAATGGCAATTTACTATAGATACGGATTTATCTTCTGTATTTAAAGTTACTAGAGCGTTTGCTAATATTATGAAAAAGAATAATTATGGGCGTGTAATTAATATTGCTTCAATGTATGGATTAGTTGGTAATACTGAAATACCTACTATTGCATATCATTCATCTAAGGGTGGTGTTGTAAACTTTACTAGAGCTGCTGCAGCAGAACTTGCTAAATACAATATTACAGTTAATGCTATATGTCCAGGATACTTTTATACAGAACTAACTACAGCTGTTTTGGATACGGAAAATTTCCAAAGTTTTGCTAAATTGCATGTTCCTATGCAAAGATATGGTAAAGAGGGAGAACTAAATGCTGGTGCTATATTCTTGGCCAGTGAAGAGGCTTCTTATGTTACTGGTATTGTATTACCTATTGATGGTGGGTACACTTGTGTTTAGGAGAGAGAATGATAATTAAGAAATGTTTAAAATGTGGTGCAATTGTTAAAGTGATAAATGATTGTACTTGCTCTGATTGTGGTATTACTTGTTGTGGTACTCCTATGAAAGAAGTGAAAGCCAATACAAGTGATGGTGCAATAGAAAAACATAAGCCAACATATACTGTTGATGGAGATAAGTTAATAGTTACTGTTAATCATGTAATGGATTTGGATCATTATATAGAATGGATTTGTTTAGTTACAGAGAATGGCGAAGAATATAAGTATTTAAGACCTAATTATGAAGCTAGTGTTACCTTTGATAAGGTATCATCTGGTAAATTATATTCATATTGTAATAAGCATGGTTTATGGATGGAAGAGATTAAATAGTAATCTCTTTTTTAGTATAATAAAAAGCACTTGAGTGCTTTTCTATGGTATTAGTCCAAATCCTGTTACAATATACCTTCCACCTTGACTTTTAGCTATAGATGGAGGATTATTATATAATTTGCCATTAACTGTTAGGGAAGTGGAATGTCCTCCGTCTAAGTTTGCTGCATTATATGCTCCGTATTTAAGTAGTATATCAATCATATCTTGTAGTGTTGCTCCGTTGATGTAATTTTCTCCGTCAATTACTAAAAACATCATTACACCATCTTTTCTTTGAGCAATGGCCACTCTTGGAGATTTACCCCATGGATTACCAACTATTTCTAGTGGTTCACCATTAACAATTAAGAATGGTCCAAACTCAATTGCTTCTTTTATTCCTGCTTCTAAGGCTTCAGTACCAGTGGCGTTACTCATTAGAATTAATTTGCCTTCCTCATTAAGTCCTATTATATTTCCTTTTGCTGTGTCATGTCCTTCTAGTGGCCAAATTATTTCGCCACCATCTATTACATATCCTAGAGGAATATCTGAACCTGTGCCATTGTCGACAAATCCACCTGCGTTAATACATACTGTTCCACCATATCTATTACACATGGTAAATACTCTTTCACCATATCCATTTTGGTTAAAGTTTTTGATATGTATTACATGAACTTTTTCTGGATGATAGATGGCTACTAGGAAGCCACTGGAGTTTCCTATTTTAACATTAATTATTTTATATTCATTATTACCATTTACCCTTGTAAATAATTCTTTTTCATAATCATTTTCATACTGCTTTTTTTCTCTAGTATCAATTATAATATCATCTGCTTTTACGTTTTCTTTTATTTCAACAAAGTAGTTACTATTTAGAATTTTATTTACAGTTTCTCCATTATAGAAAATATATGCAAAATATTGGTGTGTCATAGTTTTCATTGCTGTATTAATTAGTAATTCTCTAAAGTATCCCCATGGACCATATGTTAAGAAATATCCTCCTATAGCTAATAAATCTAGGATAATGAATACAATGGTTAATTTGTATATTTTTCTTTTTTTCTTTTTCTTTTTTTTCATATTATACCTCTATTATTTAATTATATATGGATCATCTTTTGTTCCAGTGCCTTCTTTTAATAATTCTTTATCAATACTTAGAGTAGGGACAATTTTTGATTTTCTTGTAACACTTTTAGTGGTTATTTTACCATTATTTGTTTTCATATATACAAGTATACCATTTGGTTTTGTTCCTGTCATAATAAAGTAATTTGATTCATCATTTAATATTATATCTCCAATACTTGGCATTGCTACTTTACTATTAATAGTAGTTTTAATAGAATCTTTATAGTCATAACTATTTTCACTTCCATAGTAGCCGTTGGACCAGTTTACTTCTTTGATTTTATTTTTGATACTAAGTTTATTCAAAAAGTTATTATTTAAATAGTAAGCAACAGAATTATAATTAAAATCATTATGGTATGAACTGATATTAGAGTAAATATATTCTTCTTCTAGAGTATTGTTTAAGGCAATTCTTATATCTTTATCATTAACTTGATATGTTCTAAAAATGTAATCATCTATTTTGACATAACTTCCAAATAAATTTTTTTCTTTTTCAATTATATAAGGATTATTTTTGGTTCCGTCTCCTTTAATATAAGAAATATTATTTTTAAGTGTTAATACTGGTTTGACTCCTAATATATCTTCGCCAAGAGAAGTAAGAGTATTTCCTTCATGATTTATATACCATATTTTATTATCTTTATTTTTGCTTTCTAGATAGAAATATTGATTATTATTTAAATAACTATTTTTTTCTCCGGCGTTAATATAATCCTTAGAGGATAATAATGATATTATGTAATCATAATTAATATTTTCACATTCTATGTTGGAAAGCTTATCATATTTATCTTCACAATTTAGACTTTTTATTAGGTAGTCATTTGGTTTATTTAATTCTTTTTCAAATATTCCTGTTAATTCTTCGTTACTAGTATTTAACCATTTATATATATAAGAATCTTTTTGTTCAACGTTTTTTCCATATGCTAGTGATGTAATAGGAGTATCACTAATTATAACTATTTCTCCGTTTTGATTAACTTTAATAATTCTAAATAATATATTTGAATATTCTAAGTAATTATTATCAGCCTTATTAATAAAATAATGTTCACCATTTATTACTTTATAATTAGCGTTTTTATTATTATTATCATCTATTTTTGTTATTAATAAATCATTTGTGTTTTTATTTCCATATTTTTTTTCGTTTTCTTTATATAATTTAATAAACCTAGAACCGTAAAATAAGCAAGATCCTAATAAAAATATTGCACTTATTAACCAAAATATTTTTTGAATACTAATATATTTATGTTTGGTTATTTTTTTATTACTTCTCATTGATACACCTCTATTTGATTATAGCAAATAATATAAATTTAGACAATATTATTGTTAAAGAAGATAATTTATAGTATAATTATATATATAAGAAGGGAAGATGAAAATGCAATTATATCAATATATAATTATATTAGCTGTTCTTTTCATAATAGCTTTTGCTATAATGAAAAGTAATAAAAAAGATTTAAAATTAGAATTTAATAAATTAGTAGATTGTCTTGGAGGAAAAGAAAATATTGTAGAAACAGAAGTAGATATGTCTAGGTTTAAAGTTACTTTAAAAGATATAAGTTTGGCTAATAAAGAAGGTATTATTAAATTAGGAGCCAAGGGTGTAGTAGAGATAGAAGATCAGTTAAAAATTATATATGGTCCTAATGCTAAACAATTAAAAAAATATATTGATGAATTAAGATAATTTTACAATAAAAAATAATATTTGACATTATTCGACAAATTCTGACAATTTGATATTATATAATCAAATTGGTGATAAGAATGCTTTACAGTATAATGTTAAATATTATTTTAGTTATGTTTCCGTTACTTATATATTTTGTATTTAGTTGTTGTAATATATTAAATGATGAGAGATGTTCAAGAATATTTCTAATCATTACGCTTTTAACTAGTTTGTATTTAGGGTTAAATTATAATAAAATAATTAATAATAATATTTTACTTTTTTGTAATATTCCTATAGTAATATCTTATATTAGGAAAGAAAAAGATCTTGCTATAATATTATCAATAATAATGATTATTGCATCCTATAGCTTATATAATATTAGTATAGTAATATCTTTTATTAAATATTTGTTATATTTTATTTGTTATATTTTATTAATTAAAAGAAAGAATTTTAAAAATGATTTCTTTTATTTAGTTGCTATTATACAAGGATTCTTTATTTCGTTTGAATATTTTTTTCAATATAATGATAGTATTACAAAAATAATAGAAATTATTTTTATTGTGTTTATAATGTATGTAATTACTTTTATGGCTATATATTTATTTAATTTGGCAGATAAAATGACAAATCTATATCAAGATATGCAGGCATATACTAATCAAGAAAAAATTAAGAATTCTTTATTTAAATTGACTCATGAAATAAAAAATCCTATTGCTGTATGCAAAGGATATTTAGATATGATAGATTTAAATGATAATAAAAAAGTCTCTAAGTATATTCCTATTATTAAGACAGAAATAGATAGATCTTTAAATATAATGAATGATTTTATGGAATATAGTAAGATTAAACTAGAAATTAATGAATTAGATTTAAATATGTTATTGGAAGATATATATGGTATTTTAAATGTACTTCTTAGTAGTAAAAATATTACTTTTTCTTATAATAATAATTATGAAGAAATATATTTAAATGGTGACTATGATAGGTTAAAGCAGGTATTTATAAATATTATTAAAAATGGAGTAGAATCAATTGATGATATGGGTAAGATAGAATGTAATGTTTCTATCTTTAAGAAAAGTGTTATTATTAAAATAAGTGATAATGGTAAGGGTATGAGTAAAGAAGAATTAGAACATATTAAAGAGATATTTTATACTACGAAGAAGAATGGTACTGGTATAGGTGTATCTTTATCAACGGAAATAATAAAATTGCATGGTGGTTCTTTGGAATATGATTCTTTAGAAAATGTAGGGACTACTTGTACTATTACATTACCAATATTAAGGGTGTGGTAAAATGAATGATATATTTTTAAATGGATATCCTCATTTAGATTTACATGGATATGATAGGGAATATGCTAGAATGTTAACCAATGATTTTATAGAAGAGAATGTTATCTTAAAGAATGATATAGTAGTAATCATTCATGGACATGGTAGTGGTATTGTAAAGAATTCTGTTCATGATACTTTAAAAGAAAATAAAAATGTATTAGAATATAAGATAAATATATTTAATGATGGAGAAACTATTGTGTATTTAAAAAAATAACCGATATTGGTTATTTTTTATTTGAATAGATTAAATGGATAAGTATCTGGTAAATCTAGTTTAAATTCTAATCTTTCTTTAGTTATTGGATCTAGGAAAGATAGTTTATATGAAAATAATGCAATATCACATTTAGTCTTACTGTTTCCATATTTTTGATCTCCTACTAGGGGATAGCCTCTGCTAGAAAATTGTACTCTTATTTGATGTGATCTTCCTGTATATAGTTTTATTTTTACTAAACTATAGTTATTAATTGTTTTTATTAGGGTATATTCTAATTTAGAATATTTTCCTTTATCTTTAGTAGTTACTTTAGATATATTTTCTTTTTCATTTTTGGTTAGATAATCTTCAAATATATCTTTATCTTTAGGAGTGCCTTCAATTACTGCAAGATATTCTTTTTGAAAAAATCCTTCATTTATTTGTTTAGATAGTCTACTAGCTGATTTACTAGTTTTAGCAAATACCATGACTCCAGATACGGGCCTATCTAATCTATGAACAAGTCCTAGATAAACATTACCTGGTTTATGATATTTATCTTTTAAGTGTTTTTTTAATATGGTAAGTAAATCTAAATCTTTGGATTCATCCTTACAAACGGGTATATTGGCGGGCTTTTCTACTACGAGAAGATGATTTGTTTCATATATAATATTAATTTTTGGATACTCTTGCATAAATTCCACAAGGAAGTACCAAATTATTTTCGGTAATTGGTAATCCTATTTCTCCTCCCTCAATATGACTATTTTTAAATTTTAATCCTAGAAAATTCTTTAATGAAGTAGGTGATAATCCTGTTGTATAACAATTAATTAACATGAAACTATAATCTTTATCTAAAATAGCCATTGTTTTATCTAAAAGTTCAGAAATATTATCTTCTAACTTCCATACTTCTTTATTAGGGCCTCTTCCATAACTAGGAGGATCCATTATTATAGCGTGATATGTTCTTCCTCTTCTTTTTTCTTTATCTAAAAACTTTATTACATCATCTTGGATAAATCTTATTTTATGATTGTCTAGTTTACACAAGTGCATATTTTCTTTAGCCCATTCAATCATTCCTTTTGAGGAATCTACATGTACTACTTCAGAAGCTCCAGCATACGATGCAGCCATGGTGGCACATCCAGTATAAGCGAATAAGTTTAGGACACGAAATTCATCTAAATTACTTTCTTGAATTTTTTTAATAATATAATCCCAGTTAGTAGCTTGTTCAGGGAATATTCCTGTATGTTTAAAATTAGTTGGGCTTACTTTGAATGTCAAATCTTTATAGTTAATTGTCCAATATTCTGGTAATTTTTTTCTAAATTCCCAGTATCCTCCTCCGGTATTGCTCCTGTGATAGTAGCCATCCCATTTTTTCCATAAATCTAAATTATCTTTATTCCATATTATTTGTGGATCTGGTCTATTTAAAATGATATTTCCCCATTTTTCTAATTTTTCTCCATCACCACTTGCTATACATTCATAATCAGTCCATTCATTACTTATATTCATAGTATCCTTCTTTCGTAATAAATATATCAAATAATTGTTTAAAAGTCTATAAATAATGTTGTAAATAATTTTTATTAATGGTATTATTAAATAGAGGTGAATGTATGAATAAGAAAGGTTTTACATTAGTGGAATTACTTGCTGTAATAGTGATTTTAGGCTTGGTAGCTGGTATATCTATTGTGGCTGTTTTTACTAGTTTAAGGAAGGCAAAAGTAAAAGCCGAAAAAGAATTTTTGACACAGTTAAGTAATTCAGTAGAAGCTTATATTGACTTGTGTAGAAGTAATATGGCTACTGATAAAGGGGAATGTTCTGTTTTTGACAGTATAACGGAAGAAATTGGGAGTATATTAAAGTCTCATGGAAATATACAGGTTTATAAAGATAATTATAATGATGCTAATTTTTTTGATAATATCGTTCATGAGGGTATTATTAATAGAAATGATTTTATGAATCCTGTTAATTCTAAAGATTGCTATAATGGGGCTTATATTCATTTTTATAAGGATGATGACTTTGTTTATTATTATAAAATTGTATTACCAGCGTGTGTAGATTATAATGAAAATGTAATTCATAGTCTTCCAAATGGTTTTAGTAATAAGGGAGAATTGACTTCAGGGCTGCTACCTATAGGTGACTTTGCTGATAAACCAAATGGTGGCGGTAAGGTTCCAACGGAAAATGATAATGGATTTGAGTTTGATGACGAAAAAGTTACAGACGAAAAAGTTACGGAGGAAAAAGTTACGGAGGAAAAAACTAATGTTTCAAAGACACAATAGTGAGGATTAATAGATGATATTTTTAATAGTGATATTATTGATGTTGGATAGGGTAAGTAAGCTATTAGTTAATGGTATTAATGTTAAACTAATTGATAAATTTTTGTATTTTCATTATGCAGAAAATACGGGAATAGCATTTAGCTTGTTTAGAAATAATAATATATTAATAGTTATTTTAACTGTAATAATTATTTCTTATATTATATATTATGTATTTAGACATAAACCGAAGAGAAAGATATATATTATTGGTTATTCTCTTTTGCTTTCTGGTGCTATTGGTAATTTAATAGATAGAATTGTTTATGGATATGTAATAGACTTTATTGATGTATATATATTGGGTTATGATTATCCGATATTTAATTTAGCTGATAGTTTTATTGTAGTTGGAATAATTTTACTTTTGTTGGGAGGACGTTATGACAATAATTAATGTTATAGAGGATATTGATTTGAGAATAGACAAATATTTACTTGATAAATTGGATATTAGTCGTAGTAAGATTCAAAAGTTAATAGAATCTAAAAAAATTAGAGTAAATGATTTTCCTGTTAAGTCTAGCTATATTGTTAGAATAGATGATGAGATAACTATTGATGATGATTATAATGAGAAGGTAGAAATTGTTCCAGAAAAT
>CAZZAK010000036.1:0-10046 GCA_964652515.1 uncultured Clostridium sp.
CTGCGCCATACACAAGTCTCCTCCGGCGGCGGAGAGAGGAAAGCCCCCTCTCCGCGTAGTCTTTTATGACAGGTATTAATTTATCTAGTGGATATGCTTTGTTTATAGGCATAATCTTATCTCTTATTTCATTGTTTGGGGCGTGTAGACTAATGGCTAAATTAACTCCCGGTAAGTCTTTGGTAAATTCTTTTATTTTGGGAATAATGCCACATGTAGATACTGTTATATGTCTAATACCTATATCTAATCCTTTATTAGAATTAATTATTTTTATAAAATCAACGATATTATTATAATTATCAAATGGTTCTCCAATTCCCATAATTACTACATGAGATATTCTTTCTTTAATATTGTTTTCTACTAAAATTATTTGTTCTACAATTTCATAAGCTTCTAGATTTCTAACTTTTTTAAGTCTTCCACTTTCACAGAATTTGCATCCCATGTTACATCCTACTTGTGATGACACACAGATACTAGTTCCATAATCGTGGTACATTAATACGGATTCTATTTTATTACCATCAGATAATTCAAAAAGATATTTTTTTACTAGTTTATCTTCTTCCTTTTTTATTATTTTTATATATGAAAAATCAAAACCTTTTTTTAATAATTCTT
The DNA here is from genome assembly GCA_964652515.1 of uncultured Clostridium sp. GTDB lineage: Bacteria > Bacillota_I > Bacilli_A > RF39 > UBA660 > CAG-914. The sequence goes on from CAZZAK010000036.1 coordinate 628, forward strand.
TAGTATTATTAGGTATATTAGGCATTTTATCTAAATCATTAATTTTCTTTTTGTATAAAAATTCATAGAGTTGTGTAGCTCTAAATTTCTTATCATTATTATTAATAAAATAGTTTTCTAATTCTTCATAAGTTATTCCATGAATATTTTTCATAATATCAATCCTTTATTATATTATATCAAATTATTTATCTATTTACAAAAAATAAATATATTGGTAAAATTAATTTAGGGTGAAATTATGAAAAAAGAAGAATTAAGAAATGTTCCTTTGAAGAACTATATATTACTAGGTATAGTTTTGTTGGTTTCTTTGGGATTAGTATATTATTTTCATTTATGGTTTAAGGCATATGATGAAAATGAACTTAGTAATAGAATTATGGATAAGTATATGGATAATATTAACTATAATGAATTAGATAATTATCTTGTTGAGAATAATAATTCAATTATATATGTGTCTATATTAAATGATAAAGAAATTAGAGAATTTGAGAAAAAATTTAAAACTTTATTTAGAAAGAAAAAAATAATTCATAACGTTTTATATATGGATGTTACTAATGATATGTTAGAGTTTAATTATAAATATTCTAATATTAATGTTCCTTCCATAATGATATTTGTTGATGGGAAATTATCTGTTGCTTATAAGATAGATACTAATAATTATAATCTAAGTGATATAAAAGATTATATTAATAATGCTTTTAAAGAAAGTGAATTAGATGATTAATATTGTTTTATATGAACCTGAGATACCAGAGAATACTGGCAATATTATGAGAACTTGTGCTGCTACTAGAACAAGATTACATATAATTAGACCTATGGGTTTTATAATGGATTCTTCTTATATAAAAAGAAGTGGAGTTAACTATATAGACAAAGTAGATTATACTATGTATGATGATTATGATGATTTTGTTAGTAAGAATCCAGGAGAATATTATTTCTTTACTAGATATGGTAGAAAGTGTCATAGTGATATGGATTACTCTGATAGGGATAAAAATATATACTTAATATTTGGTAAAGAAAGTACTGGTATCCCTAAGGAAATACTTCGAGATAATTTGTCTCGTTGTGTTAGAATACCTATGTCAGATAATGTTAGATGCCTTAATGTTGCTAATAGTGCTTGTGTTGCTGTATATGAGGTTTTAAGACAACAAAATTATCCCAAACTACTATTTACTGAGCCTTTTAAGGGAGAATATTATTTAGAAAAAGAGTGATATAATGAATTATAAACTTAATGATATAGTAATTATGAAAAAGGAACATCCTTGTGGTAATAATGAATTTAAAATAGTACGTGTGGGTGCTGATATTAAAATAGAGTGCTTAAAATGCGGTAGATTATTATTGATACCGAGAGTTGAATTTAATAAGAAGATTAAAAAGGTGATTAGCGATGTTTAAAAAAATAAGAGAAAAGAATGTTAAATTACATCCTGCTATAGTGTTATTTGTATTAACTATTATTATTATGATAGTATCTAGTGTTGGTGGTGTACTTAAGTTGCAAACAACATATTATAATGTTAATAGCGCTACTGGTGAATTAGAAACTCAAATAGTTACTATTAATAATTTGTTTAATAGAACTGGATTACAATATTTGATTAGTAATATGTTAAGTAACTTTATGAATTTTGCTCCTTTAGGGACTTTGATTATCGGTTTAATAGGTATAGGGGTAGCCTATAAATCTGGTTTTTTAAATGCTTTCTTTAAAATGGTTACTTATAATAAACCTAAGAAACTATTTACTTTTTTAATTGTTCTTTTAGGCGTTGTTTGTTCTATGTTTTTAGATGCTTCTTATGTTATTTTAATACCTTTGGCTGCTATATTATTTATGAACCTTGGTAGGCATCCTTCAGCTGGTATTTGTGCTGCTTTTGCGGGTATTACATTTGGTTATGGTGCTAATGTAGTTATAAATGGTCTTGATAATGTAATGTATTCTTATACGCAGAGTGCTACTAGAATATTAGATCAAAACTATGTAGTAAATATGCATGGTAATATTATTTTTATGATAGTTGCTACTTTTTTAATAGCATATTTGGGCATGATTATAACTGAAAGATATATTGTTCCTAAGCTTGGTAAATATACTTTGCCAGAAGAAGATGTAGAGGATATTACTAGAGAACTTACAAAGAAAGAAAGAAAAGGTGTTATTATATCTTTGCTTGCTTTATTACTAGTATCTATTATATTAATTTATTGTATTATACCAGGTTTACCATTTTCGGCATTACTTTTATATTTAAAAGATAAGCCGTATGTTGCACAGTTATTTGGAGATAATTCTTATTTTAATCAGGGATCTGTATTTATCTTCTCCGCTTTAATAGCTTTTGTTGGACTTGTATATGGTATTAGAATGAAGACAATTAAAAACAATCGTGATTTAGTGGATGGTATGAGTTATTACTTATCAGAATTTTCTTCCTTATTAGTATTAATATTCTTTGCTGCACAATTTTGTTTAATATTTAAGCAAACTAACATTGGAGTTTTTATAGTTGTATCTTTATCTAACTTATTATCTAATTTTCAATTAGGTGGTTTAATGTTAGTTATAATTAGTTTCTTAATAGTTTTAATATCTACTTTCTTTGTACCAACTGCTAGTACTAAATGGGCAATATTATCTCCGGTAATGGTACCTATGTTTATGCAATCATCTTTTACTCCGGAATTTGCAGGGGCTGTATTTAGGGCTGCTGATAGTGCTATGAAGGGTATAACTCCATTTTCAACGTATTTTGTGATATTAATGGGATTAATTCAGATATATAATAAAAAAAGAAAGATTGTTACATTACCTAATGCATTATCTTTAATGCTTCCTTATACTATTGGATTTATAGTGTTATGGTTACTTATTGTATTAGCATTTTATATAATAGGTATTCCTTTGGGATTACATACAGGTGTTATGTTATAGACTTAGATAATTCTAGGTCTTTTATTTTTAATAATTAAATGGTATAATACAACTTGATTGGAAGTGATATAATGAGTTTAAAAGCTGGTATAGTTGGATTACCTAATGTGGGTAAGAGTACTTTATTTAATGCAATATGTAAAAAGAATATATTAGCTGCTAATTATCCGTTTGCTACTATTGATCCTAATGTGGGAATAGTTACTGTTCCTGATATTAGAATGGAAAAATTAGTTAGTATGTATAATCCAGAAAGAGTGATACCTACTACATATGAATTTACAGATATAGCAGGGCTTGTTAAAGGTGCTAGCCAAGGTGAAGGACTTGGTAATAAATTTTTATCACATATTAGAGAAGTAGATGCTATTGTGGAAGTGGTTAGATGTTTTGATGATGGAAAAATCATTCATGTAGATAATTCGGTAGATCCTATTAGAGATATAGAAGTTATTAATGTAGAGCTTATTTTATCTGATCTTGAAATAGTAGATAATAGAATTAATAAGATAGGTAAGAAAGCACAAATGTCTAAGGATAAGAAAGAGATTATGGAATATGAACTTATGTTAAAGATAAAAGAATCTTTAGAAAGTAATATTCCTATTCGTAAGATGAATTTAACAGAGGATGAATTATTAGTTATTTCTTCATTTAATTTTATTACTTTAAAACCTATTATTTATGTGGCTAATGTTAGTGAGATAGATATTCATAATGGGGGTAATGAATATGTAAGCAAAGTATCAGAATATGCTCGTGGTGAGGGTAATGAGTGTGTTATGATAAGTGCTAAAATTGAAAGTGAATTAGCAGAATTATCTGATGATGAGAAGAATGAATTTTTATTAGAACTTGGTATACCGGAGAGTGGATTAGATCAATTGGTTAAGAAGACTTATTCATTATTGGGACTTGCTACATATTTTACTGTAGGATCTGATGAAGTTAGAGCCTGGACATTTAGAAAGGGCATGAAAGCTCCTGAATGTGCTGGTATTATTCATACGGATTTTCAAAAAGGATTTATTAGAGCAGAAGTTATGTCATATGATGATTTAATAATGGCTGGATCTGAGAACAAAGTTAGAGAATTAGGCAAGATGAGGTTAGAAGGTAAAGAATATATAATGCAAGATGGTGATATATGTCATTTTAGATTTAATGTTTAAGCATTAAGTCTTTTTTATTATTTAATTTAATGGTATAATTATATTATATATTATAGTCAAGGAGACTTTATGAGTATGGAAGATGTTGTATTAAAAAAAGATAATTATATATTTGATATTTTTAATAATGCCTTTAATAATGATTCTAAAAATAATTATAATTATTTAATTTATTTTTTTGTTAAATTTGTTATGCAACTTAGAAATGGTAGTTTGACAAAAAAAGAAATAAAAACATATAAGGAAATAATAAAAAAGAATGAGGATGCATTAGTAATGTATCTATACTTATGTTTAGATGTTTTAAGAGATCAGCAAGTAGATGAAAATTATTTAAATTTAGAAGATTTATCTCCAGTTACTTTGTTAAAAGGTAATATTGATATCACTACATTGGATGGTAAGAAAATAGTTTTAAATCAAATAAGAAATGCCTTTGCTCATAAAAGTGGAAAAATAACCTTTTTTAAAGAAAATGATATTAGAATGGTAAAAATTGATAATAAGGGATGGTTTAGTATTAAAACCAGTGTTGTTGAACTTAATAGGTTATTAAAGAAATTATTTTTTAGGAAAAATAGTAACGATATGCAAAAAGAAATAGAAAATACCATAATTTCAATAAGACGTGGGGAGTTTGAAAATATTTCTTTAGATTCTTCAATTATTATTTTATTAAACTTACTTATGTGTTATAACAAGGAAAGTGTTTTTGATAAGTTTATGCTTACTCAGACGTCTTTTATTAATGCATCAAAGTTTGAAATAAATAGTACTACTGAATGTGATTTTTCTGAGGCTAAATTGAGACAAAGATTTTTTGATAAGTTTAATATTAATTTTTGTTCTAGTCGCGATAAAAATTCTTATGTTAATGAATGGAAATCTATTGTTGATATAGATAAAAATACATTAGTTCCTGGTATTAATTATGAATATAATATAGATAATATGCCTATAGATGTTAATACTTATAAACATATTCCTATACCAATATTTTTAAATTATTTAAGAAATGCTAATTGTCATGGAAGAATAAAAATAGTCGGAGATAATTTTCGGTTTTATGATAAAGAAAATGGTTCTGATAAGAGTCCTTATATATATATGACTGTAAATAGAAAAGATTTATTAGATTTTGTATTTAGTGATTATTTTATAGAAAGCATAATGACTTCAACTAGTGAACATGAGAATATTTATGATACTAATTTATATTTATTAGAAAAGGCAGAATCGGCTAATGATTTTTCTCATTATATTAATATATATATGAGTAGAATGGTTGATCTTTCTTCTGATGAAGTTATTAAATACATGTATGATAACAATAAATTTTCGGTGTATTTAATGGAAAATCCTAATCAAATTGGTGAGTTTTTAAATTATAGATTAAGGGATGGTAGAAAATTAATTGATATATTAGCATCTTATGATAAACGTTCTTCAAAAGAATTTTTCGATTATAACGTAAGTGATAAAGAATTTAAGAAATGTTATGTTACAGGTGCACAATACTATAATGAGTTTTTAAGCGATGCAATTGAAGTTTTAAAAAATAGAAAACAATATAAACAACATTATATATTTTTTGATTTATGTTATATGTTTTTACATAACTTGAATAGTATAGAACCAAATTTAGATATTACTAACGATATTATAATAAATGGTTCTAAGGAATTACAAAAAGAGTTCGATTATAATGATATAGCGTTGGAAAATTCTATTTTTAGTGATAAATTGCTTGTGGAAATTGCGATTCAACAAAGTAATAAGAGTGAAATGGACAGAATAATATTTGCTTTGGGGTTAGATAATAAATTAAAAAAATATACTTCAGAACAAAAAGAAAAGAGACATACAATAAAGGATATTCATAAACATGGTACCTTAGCTCGTGTTTATGAGAAATCATCAAAACTAAATTTGTCTACAGATAATAATCAGAGGAAGATTGTTGCTAAAGTTTTAGCAGTTAATTTAGGAGTCAGATTATTTAATTCAGCATATATTTTATATATGGTAAAGCATGGATTGGCTTCTCCAGAAATGATGTTTGCTGTTTCTGGTTTTTCCATTTTGTTATGTAATCTTGCTATATTTAAGTCTTGGTCAAACCTAAGAGATATATTATTAAAAAGATCGAGACATGATTTTATGATTAAAAAATATTCTTATAAGGAAGAATTGGAGAGTAATGATGAAGATAGAAATAATGGATCAAATAACCATAGAGGACGATAGAAACTTTATTGTCTCAAATATAACTAAATACAATGATAAAGAATATTATTTATTAGTTAATGTTGATGATGAATCTGATGTTATGATTGCCTATTTAGATGGTGAAGAGTTAATATCTGTAGAAGATGTTATGGAATATATAGAAATATTAAAGAAATTTGATACAAATAAGATATTAAGTGATTTTACTTTAAATGAAATAATTGAATTAAATAGTTGATAATTATTTTAGATTTAATGTTTAGGCATTAAGTCTTTTTTATTTAAATACTTGAATTAATTATATAAATATTATATAATGTATATGAAGAGGAAAATCTCATATAATAAAAATGAGAGTATTCAAGTAATTGAATGCCTACCTCAAAAGTTGTTTGTAGACATTAGTCAATTATGACTGGTGTCATTTTTTTATTACTACTATTATTGCTAATAGGAGAGACAAAATGATAGATAAATATTTTAAAACTTGAATATGATATTCGCGTTTTTTCATTTCTATCAAGCCTCCTTTCTATTCATATGAATGATAGTGAGGCAGACACTAACTACTTAAATACTCTTTTGCAATTATATATAAAAGTTCTTGCAAAGTCAAGTAAATAAACGGTTTGTAAACTTTTGCTTTTCATTAAAATATGTTGTATAATGATATTGGAGGATACTATGAATAGAGAAAAGATTGACAAGAAGTATAAATGGGATTTAAGTAAGATTTATGGTAGTATAGAAGAATTTAATAAGGATTATGATTTAGTAGTTAATAATTCTAAGAAGATTAGAGAATATAATGGTATTAAACTTGATAGTAAGAGTTTATATTCTATGTTAGAATTATCTATGAATACATCTAGGGTGTTAGAAAAATTATATGCTTATGCTAATTTACTTAGTGATATGGATACTTCTAATACAGATAGTATGGCTTTAAGAGAAAGAGTAATGAATTTGTATCATGTGTATAGTAGGTCATCTTATTTTGTTGATACGAAGATTCTTAGATTAAAGAAAGGTGAATTGAATAGTTTTTATAGGGAGAATCCTAAGTTATTAGAATATAAAATAATGATTGATAAATTATATAGATATAAGAAACATTTACTTAGTGATAAGGAAGAAAAATTATTGTCTGAATTTGGTAGAATGTTAGGCAATAATTATGATACTTATGAATTATTTAAAGATTGTGATATGAACTTTCCTTCATTTAGTGTTAATGATAAAGAATATAAGCTAGATAATAGTACTTATAGTTTATATATGGAAAGTGATAATAGGGAAGTTAGAGAGACTGCATTTAAGAATTTATATAGTATGTACAAACAATATAAAAATGTATATGCTTCTTTAATTAGTTCTAATATTAAAGAGAATTGTACTATAGCTAAGGTAAAGAGATATTCTAGTAGTATAGAGGCTAGTTTATATAGGGATGAATTAGATATTAAGATATATGATAATTTAATAGATTCTGTTCATAGAAATATGTCTTTTATTCATAAATATTATAAAATGAAAAAAGAAATACTTGGTGTTAAAGAATTACATTTATACGATGTATATGCTCCTTTAACAAAAGAATCTAGTAAGAAGTATGAGTATGAAGATGCTAAAAAGATTGTTATAGATGTATTATCTATATTTGGTTCTGATTATGTTAATACTTTAAAATTTGGTATAGAGAATTGGATTGATGTATATCCTAGCCCCGCTAAAAGAACTGGTGGTTACTCTGGTGGTGCTTATGATACATATCCATATATACTTTTAAATTATCAAGATAAATATAATGATATGTCTACTTTAATTCATGAATTAGGGCATTCTATGCATAGTTATTATGCTAGGAAAAGTAATCCTTATCAATATGGAGATTATGCTATTTTTGTAGCAGAGGTAGCATCTACGGTAAATGAATTATTGTTAGCTAAATATATGTTAGCAAATAGTAAGAATAAACAAGAAAAATTAGCTATATTTGATAAGCTTATGGAATTATATAGGGCTACTATTTATAGACAGACAATGTTTGCTGAATTTGAGCGTGATATATATAATAATATAGAAAATGATTTACCATTAACTAGTGATATTTTATGTGAAAAGTATTATAAATTAAATAAAGAATATTTTGGTAATGATGTGATTATAGATGAAGAAATAAAATATGAATGGGAAAGAATACCACATTTCTATTACGATTTTTATGTGTATAAATATTCTATTGGTTTATCTGTGGCTACTTATATAGTTAATGGATTACTTAATGGTAGTATTAAAAATACAGATTATATTAAGTTCTTGAGCTGTGGTAGAACTTTAAATCCTGTTGATTCATTAAAATTAACTAAGGTTAATGTTATGGATAAGGAAGTAGTAGATAGTGCATTGATAGAATTTAATGGTATAGTTGATGAGTTTTATAAATTATATAAAGAATAATAAGAGGTAAATATGTATAAGAAGTTGTTTTATAATTTTATATTTTTGTTATATTTGGAATTTTTATATGGGTTATTTACTTATAGTAGTTATCTTAGAATTAGTATTATTAATATAGTGTTATTTACTTTGATTAATAGTATTATAGTTACTTTGTTAACTACTGTATTTAATGATAAGATAAATAAGATAATTAGTTATATTATATATAGTATTTTGCCTGTATGGTATAGTGTATATTATATATTTAATAAAGTATTTAAGACAACGTTTAGTATTTCTCTATTTAAAATAGCTGATCAGGCATTGCAATTTGGATGGAATACTGTATTATCAATATTACAAAACATTTATTTTATATTATTACTATTTGTTCCTTTAGTGCTAATAATTATTTCTAATAAGAATAATAAGGAAAATAAGATAATTAAAAAGAAAAAAAATATAATAATTTTATTAGTGTTATTAGTATTATCAATATTAATATATGGATTTAATATAATTATTCAAGGTAAGGGAGATAATTCTACTTATAGACTATATTTTAAGATTAATAATAACGCTCTTAATATAGAAAGATTGGGTGTTAT
>CAZZAK010000037.1:0-9906 GCA_964652515.1 uncultured Clostridium sp.
TTAACACCAAATTCGTTAGCTATTTCATATTTCATTCTTTCGATAGCTTGTTTTGATCCAGGAACGTTTAATTTATTATTATTGTTACTCATGTATTTCACCTCCTACAATAATAGGTTGTGAAAAAGATTTAATTTAATACTTGGTAATTTTTTCTATATATCAAATTCTTTATAATCACGAGTTATATCTATTGTTTCTAAATTATTTAGACATGTTTCTATCATAGTTTCATAATCAATACTATTTTCATATTCTATTGCTTTATCTAAATTAGGATTAATTACTGGATGGCGTGGGACAAATATTGTACAACAATCCTCATATGGCAATATAGATGTTTCATAGGTATCTATTTTTTTTGCTATATTAATTATTTCTAATTTGTCAAAGCAAGCTACCGGTCTTATTACTGGATAATTAGTTACATTATTAATTACTTGCATACTAGTTAATGTTTGAGATGCTACTTGTCCAACACTTTCTCCATTAATTATGACATATGCTTTTCTTTTTTGTAATACTTTTTCTGTTATTCTATACATCATTCTTCGCATTATGGTTACCATATAAGTAGGATCTATTTTTTGATAAATATTTTCTTGTATTTCTGTAAAATTAACAATATGTAGTTTTATATTAGGTTGATATTTACATAGTTTTTTAACTAAAGCTATAACTTTATTTTTAGCAGCAATACTGGTATGAGGAGGAGATTCAAAATAAATACATTCTAAGTTTATTCCTCTTTTCATAGCTAAATATCCAGAAACTGGAGAATCTATTCCTCCGGATAACATAAGTATTCCTTTGCCTGCTACACCACTTGGATAGCCGGAAGCTCCTAATATTTCTTTAGAATAGATATATGTATAATCTTCACGTATTTCTATTCTAAGTAGGTATTCAGGATTATGAACATCCACTTTAATATTATCTTTATTTTTTAATACTAAGCCACCTATTACGTTATTAAATTCTTGACTATTATAAGAAAATTCTTTATATGCTCTAGTAGTATCTACTTTAAATGTTTTAAAGTCTAAATCTTTAATAATTTCTAAGATGCTATTTTTAATATCTTCAGTATTAGTATTTACTCTATAACATAAAACAATACTATAAATACCAAAAATATTTTTTAGTATTTCGATAATGTTATCTATATCCTTCTCGTCGCATTCTATAAACATTCTTACTCTATCTTTAATTATTCTAAAGTTATATCCTGATAAAGATTTCTTTATATTATCTGATAATATTTTTATAAATAAATTACGATTACTTTTTTTAGTAGTTAATTCACCATATTTAATTAATATTATTCTATCCATAATACACCTCTTTTTAAAACATTATAATTATATATTTAAATTATTATTTTGTAAAGAAAAGAAGGTATTAATTACCTTATTTCTTTGATATTTATTTTTTTAAGTATTAAATAACTAATAGTAGTATATATAATAGTCATTAATATGGAGTGAGTAATTATTTTTATTAGTAAATTAAATGAATAAATACTATAGTTAGATAATAGCATAATTAGATATGTTAATATATAGTATGTAATAATAGATATAATGCTTTTTATATTAATTGTAAAGATATTATTAGGCATTAAGTAATCTAAGTAATTAATTATTAAATATATTACTACAAATATTATAATATTTAATATAAAAGTATTAGTATATACTATATCAAAAAGTATTCCAGATATGATTAAGACAATAATATATTTATTTTTATTTTTGAAATAGTTATATATTAATACCAAGCTAATAATAGTATATATAGTTTTAAAGATACTTACTGTTTCTATAGAGAAATTTAAATATAATGAAGTAAAGGCATCTAGTATAAAAGAAAATATTAAATGAATCAATAATATAATCATTAGCTACTCTTCCTTTTTAATATAGCTACATAATTAATATCATCAAAGTCCGCTATTGGTTTTACCTTAATTATTTTAGCCAGATCATATTCATCTCCAGTTTCACTTTCTACCTTACCTATTAGTATGCCTCTTGGAAACACTCCACCTAAACCGCTTGTATATACATAGGAGTCTTTAGAAATTATTTCAGTATTACTAATTCCCTCAACAGTTAATGTTCTATTATTGTAATCATAACCATTTATTACTCCATAATAATTATTATTTTCACTACTTATCAAAACAGATATTTTATTATTACTATCATTAGTTGTTAATAATCTAACATCTGATGTGAATGTTGTGACCGAAGTGACTTTACCTATTAATCCATAAGAATTAACTACGACCATATCTTCGGTTACACCATTATATGATCCTTTATCTAATGTTATAGTATTATACCAATATCCTACATTTCTAGCTACTACTGTAGCATTTAAATATTCGTATTCAGAAAGTAACGTATCTATATGTAATTCTTTTTTTAAACTTTCTATTTCTTTTCTTAATTCTATATTTTCAGTATTTAATGAATCTACTCTATCAACAGACAATTTTAGTGTATCATATTTATGTTTTATACCTTTTAATTCTTTATATTCAGCAAAGACATTATAAATAGACTTAAATGGATAAAATACTACTTTTTCTATACCCACAACTGAATCTTTAATTAATGATTCTATTTTATTTTGTTTTTTATCTGTTTTTAAGGTAAGAGAAAAGATGATAAGTAATATTATTACTATGATAAGTATTATAAAAATAATTTGTTTATTTTTTAACTTTTTTCTTTTATTTTTCATATTTAACCATCCATTATAATTATATCAAAAAAACTATCATTATGATAGTTATAAAAATTTTTTTAAAGCTTCTATTTCTTTCTCTTGCATTTCTTTCATTCTTTTAGCTAATGATAAAGTACTCTTATCAGCTTTATCCTTAAAATCTTCTATTTTTTTACCTAAATCAATTACTCCCATATTAAGTCCTTTGATAATCATATCAGCTACTCTTGAATCAGAATTATCTTTCATCATTTCCATTTTAATTCCCATAAATGATCCCATTTCAGCAAATATACTAGGTCTATCTGGAGTAATCTTTTGTTTAGATAATAATTTTTTACATTCTTTTAAATATGAATCATATTCTTTTAAAATATCTTCCACAACATCCTTTATTTTATTATCTTTATCATTAATTGTATTAAGAAGAGTTTTCATTGATTTTGTGCCCATTAGAGCATCATTATAAATGTACTCTAATAATTCATTACTATTCTTATCCATATAATCATCTCCATGATTATATTTCCCTATTATTTACTATTTATACTATAAATCTATTTCTTTATCATAATTTGATTTAAAAGTTATTTCTAACTTAGTAGGAATAGATCCATCTAGAGATAATACTTTAATAGTAATATTTTCATATTTAAATTCTTGTTTCTTTCTGATATGTCCATCAGATAATTCTTTTATCCATCCTGTAAATGTTTTTGATTTAGTATTAGGTAAATCTGTATTTTCTAAATACTTATCGAAGAAACTTTTTATTTCAATGTTAGGATTTATTTGAAATGTATGCATACCTATTTCCAATACATTAGTAGGCAAGTCATCATATTCATCATATATTTCTCCGACTAATTCTTCTAAAATATCTTCTAACGTAATGATACCTAAGAAATTATGATCTTCATTATTATCTACTACTATTGCCAAATGCATTCTACTCTTTTGTATTTTTTCTAGGGCATATGGTAATTTTCTATTTTTATTTACATAAATAGCATCTTTTAATAATGAACTTATAGAGATATTTTTTTCTTGTAAAATATCATCTATTAAATCGCCTTCATGAATAATACCTATTACTTTACCTGTCTTCTTACATACTACTGGTATACGAGAATATTTTTGATTAATAATTAAATCTTTAATTCTATCAGAAGAATCTGTATCATATAAAAATATAACATCATTTGATGGCACCATAACATCTTTGACTCTTTTGTCATCAAATTCCAGGGCATTTTGAATTATTTCACTTTCAGCTTGATTAAGAACACCTTCTAATTCTACTGTTTGAACTATTTCTACCAATTCATCCTCAGTAGCGGTTACATTCTTTTTATTTCCTCTTAAGTGTCTCTCTAATATACTTACTAACTTAGTCACAGGAGTTAATATTACTACTAAAATATTAAATAGTGGTGCTATAAATAAGGCATATTCTTCGGCATACTCTTTAGCTAATATCTTAGGTATTATTTCACCAAATAAAAGTATTAACATAGTCATTATAACTGTTGAATATACTACCCCTTTGGATCCTAAATATTTAGTAAAGATAAAGGTTGCCAATGATGTGGCCAAAATATTTACAATATTATTAAATACTAATATTGTTGTTAATGTTTTTGAATAATACTTAATTAATTTATATGCTTTCACAGCTTTTCTGTTTTTCTTCTTTGCTAATGATTTAATTCTTATAATGTTAGCACTGGAAAAAGATGTTTCAGATGCTGAACATATTGATGACGTAATTACTAATAAAATTAATATTATAAAGTATATTGATATTTCCAATTCTATTCACTCCCAGTAATTATAGGAACTTCTTCTCCTAAATAAATTCCTATTTTTCCATTTTCAAGATTCTTCTTTATATCTTCATCAGTAACTTCTATAAAACTATTTGTTTTATAGTTATAACTAAAATGTTTTAGTTTATCGCTAAACAAGATAAAATGATCTTGATTATTGTATATATTATTTAAATATAAATTATTAATTGTTATATCTTCATATGGATAATATTTTTTAAATATATTTTTATATATAATGTCTAAACTTGCTGAGGATATATCAGATATATTCATTATATTGCTTGTTTTAAGTAAGATATTTTCCAAGGTGTTATTAGTAGCATTTCTTAAGCAGTCATCAATTATTTTTTCAGAATAATCTTTCTTTATATAGTGTATTTTTTTATCCATATTAATATCATTATTATAATTATCAAAATATTTAGTTTGAAATTTGCTTTGTATATAAGGAATATCCTTATATATATTTACTGTTAATATTTCTCTACTTATAATTATTTTGTTATAGTATTCATGATCTTTAGAATATTCTATAGTATTATTTATTCCAATTCTATTTAATATATTATAATATATTTTTGAGGCACTCAAACTAGTACATTTATGTGTAGTTATACTTCCCCATAGGTTATTAATACTTGCAAATAAGCTATAACTATAATTATCATTTTTTTCTGGATTAATATTAATATCGTATTCTAAAATATTACCTAGAGATGTATAAATATATTTACATTTTTCAATATTGTTTAAATTAGAAGGCATATCATCAAGTATTTCCCTAATTAAGTATTCTCCTTTAGAATATGTGTCATAGTCAACATATGTATATCCAACTACATCATTAGATATTTCTCCATACATATACTTTTTATCACTATTCAATAAGTAATTATTTAATTCACTATCATAATTATCAATACTAATATTTATGTATCTTGTATCATTATTCAACAAAGATATATCATTAATATTATTTAATTTAATAATTCCTTTTTCCATTTACCTCACCCTACTATAATATAATTATATAAAAGTTATTACTTTTTGTAAATAGAAAAAATAGTATCAATTATAGATACTATTAATTAGTTTTGCATGAATAACTATTCTTTTATCTCCAGATAGATTACATGTAGATAAAGTTAATACTTGATCATTAGTAGTTAAATCTATATCAGAATTATATATTGATCTAGATTTTATTGTATTTAGAAATTTCTGATACTCTTCTTCACTATTAAACTCAGTATCTATATAATAATCTTCAGGAATTATACTATATATAGAGAATATTTGATAAGTAATTTTTTCATTTTCTGTAACTAGTAATATAGAATGATTATCTATATTTTCATACCATTCTTTTTTTAATGCTTTTGATAATGATCCAAACATAGAACCATCAGTCATATTATGTCCATATATAACGATATTTTTATCATTACCATCTAATTTATTTTTATAATCCATAAATACCCAACCAGCTACATTATAATCTTTATTTATATTGTGATTTAAATAGTATTCATTATCATGACCTTTTACTACTACATAATTTACTTTAGTGTTATCCACTTGTAAGTAAGCTACTATATCAGAATTAGTACTTTTTAGATAATCAAAATCTATTTTATAGTTATCATCAGATACTCTTTCTATATCAATAGTTTCTTCAATTATTTTTTTTATTTCTTTATTGGCTTTTAAATTTATTTGTCTTTTTATTATATTATAACTAGAAAAAGCTATGGCTGATAAGAACATTAACATAAATACTATTACAATACTTTTTTTAAGTTCTCTTCTTTTCTTTTTACTCATATTCTTATAGAAAAATAGATTAGTGATAATCTATTTTTTACCTTTTTTATTTTTTCCTTTCAAGTATAATAAACCAGATATAAAGCCAATCAAACCCACTACTAAAATTAGTATGTATATATAAATATTATCTACAGTATTAGGATTCATATAGTCCTCCTCTATTACATTTTAATTATACTATATATTATTTTATCTGACAATAATTTATATAAAAAACAAGTGATTATCACTTGTTATTTAAACCCATCATGAATTCCTTTAGATATTTCTTTAGCAGTTTCACTAGCTATTGGTGTCATTTCTTTTGTTCCTTCTTTAACTATTGGCATCATTTGTTGCATTTGATAAGCCATTATTTCTCTTCTATTACCGATTAAGAAACGTACCATTAATCCTACTACTGAAACAAATATTCCTGGTAATATCATAAACATTCCAGAAGCTTCTTTTCCCATTTGATTACTTGATTTATCAAACCAATCAGACGCTCCCATCTCTGGAATCTGCATATTATGAGCTTCTATCAAAGTATATATTCCAAAACCAATTAATGTTAAACCTATCAGTATAATAATAGTTCCAATTATTTTTACTTTTCTATTACTTTTTTTATATCTTTCCTCATTTAAATATTCTTGTTCATTCATTTCATTAACTCCTTTTATCTTACTCTTTCTTTTGGTTTTTGGATTATTTCTTCTTTTAATTCTTTCAAACGTTTATTATCAATGCCACGTTCCTCTAATACCAAATGAATAAATTCTATTGTTTGACTAATTAAAGTTATATCTCCTGCTAATTCACTTTGGAACATATCGTTTTTTTTATAATCACGACTTGCTTTATCCGCACTTAATTCTGCTTCTAATCTTATCAATTCACTTATTAGTTCCTTATTGCTATAGTCTGTAAGATATTGAAATTTTGGTTCTTCTAGTTTACCCATATTTTACCTCCTAACAATTTTTATAGCATTTATGTAAATTTCCTTTCTGTAGTTATTATAGCATATATAATACTAAATATAAAGAGTTTAAAAAAAGAAAGCAAAGTTAAAAAAGGTGTAATAAAAAATTAATTATGTTTGTATAATTTCATAATTATTAATAAAAGTAACTATAATAAATCTTAATTATATTTTCTTTGAAAAATTCTTTTTTCTAATTCTTTCATAGTTATTCAAAACTCCCTTGATGATATTATATCATAAAAAAGAATAGTTTCGCCTAATCTTACTACTATTTTATTTTTTCTTCATACCATAAATAATAGAAAAAACAAACACTAATAATGTTTGTATGAAGTCTTAATGGTGCCGAAAGCAGGAATCGAACCCGCGACCTACTGATTACGATTCAGTCGCTCTACCGACTAAGCTATTTCGGCATTAATGGTGCTGAATGATTGAATTGAACAATCCTCTGATGCTTACCATGCATCTGTTTTACCACTAAACTAAATCAGCATTGGTGACCCGTATGGGATTCGGACCCATGTATGTAACCTTGAGAGGGTTATGTGTTAAACCACTTCACCAACGGGCCATAAAGAGAATAAATTAGTTATTAATAACTTTCTTTATTCTTTCTATCACTCTGTCTTTACCAAGTAATTTCATAATTTCATATAAGTCTGGTGTCATATATTTAGAAGTTAAAGAAACTCTTAAAACTGTCGATACATCAGCTACATTTCCTTTATATGCTTCAGGATTTTTCTTATATTCTTTGATATTTGAAGCATAACCTAATTTATCACATAGTAGTTTAATTTTATTAAACCATATTTCTTTATCATCTTCTTCATTATAAAATTCTTTAATATATGTAGATAAGATATTATTTATTTCTTCTTTATTAGTTATTTTTTGCCATTCATAATTAACATTTTTAAATAATTCATCATACATATACCAAATACCATTTCTTATATCACTATATTTAGCATAATCTTTTCTTGGTTTTTCTACTTCTCTTTCAATATTTAATATATTAATAGAATATGTTTTATATTTATCTAATAATTCATATAATTCTTTATCAAATACTTTAGTATGATTTAATGCTCTATCATATAGTTCAGATGATGTTAGTGTACTTAAATAGTTTCTTGATATGTTGTATAGTTTTTCCATATCATATAATCCACCAGTTTTACTCATATTAGCAAATTCAAAATGAAAGTCTTCAATTTTCTTATCTGGATTAGCTATATGCCATTCTTCATAGTTACTATTTGTAATTACTGCTAAATATTCTCTTACTGCTTCTAAAGGTATACCTTCTTCGTAATAATAACTCATAGCAAATTCAGGATCTTTTCTTTTTGATATTTTACGAATAGTGTCTCCTTCTTTTTTATTTAATGGAGCTATATGAGCATATTTGGGCCTTTTAAATCCAAATATATCAAATAATTGTAGATGTAATGGCATTGATGATAACCATTCATCTCCTCTTATAACATGAGTTGTTCTCATCAAGTGATCATCTACTAAATGAGCAAAATGATATGTTGGTAGTCCATCTTTTTTTATAATAGGAATATCTAAGTCATATTCTGGGAATATAACATCTCCTTTTATCTCATCATGACATACTATGGTCTTATCTGGATTTCCTGGTGACTTTAATCTTAAGACATAAGGTTCACCATTTTTAATCTTTTCAATTGCTTCATCTATAGAATAGTTACGACATTTTGCATATCTTCCATAATATCCTATTCTTGATTTAGTAGCCATTTGCATTTCTCTTAAATCATTAATTTCTTCTTCACTGCAAAAACATGGATAAGCATAGCCTATTTCGATTAAGTGTTTAGCAAATGCTTGATATATTTCTTTTCTCTGACTTTGAATATATGGTCCATAATTACCATCTGATTCCGTTTCACTAATAGCTCCTTCATCAAAAGTAACACCATATTCAGATAAACCATTAATAATAGTATTAATTCCATCATCAACAGTTCTTTCAGTATCAGTATCTTCAATCCTTAAGTAGAATACACCATCTGTTTGTCTTGCATATGTTCCTTCCGTAAAACATGCAAGTAATGCTCCGATATGAATAAATCCTGTTGGACTTGGTGCATATCTAGTAACAATAGCTCCTTCTGGTAATTCTCTTTCTGGATACATTTTTTCATAATCTTCAACTGTTTTTGTTATATTAGGAAATATTTGATTAGCTAAGTCTTTAGTAGTCATAATGCACTTCCTTTCATTAAATCTTTTCTAGATACAATTTAACCATATTTTATGGTGTTAGTCAACTTTTTTATTTGTTCACAATATAACTTTGTTCTATTAATTTTTCTACTTTATTTTTGCTTATTGGATAAACTGTAGCAACATAATTATCTTTATTCTCTCTTAACTTTAATTTAACTACTGCACATACATTTTCATCAATTTCTTTAAAGTACATAAGTGAATTTTTATGAGGATCGTAGTAAACAAATAGTGGATTTTTGATAATGTCAGGTATATTATTTAAAGTATTATTAT
>CAZZAK010000038.1:0-9744 GCA_964652515.1 uncultured Clostridium sp.
ATTGTAGCCACTCAAAGACCATCAACAGATATCATAACAGGTGTTGTTAAAGCCAATATCCCATCAAGAATATCATTTGCTGTATCATCATCAATTGATTCACGAACTATTCTTGATATGACTGGAGCTGAAAAACTACTAGGTAAAGGTGATATGTTATATTTACCAATGGGAGAAAATATTCCATTAAGAATCCAAGGAGCCTTTGTCTCTGAAGAAGAAATAGAAAAAGTAGTTAACTTTGTTACATCACAACAAAAAGCAAGCTATGATGAATCACTAACTGTAGATAACTCTACAAGCAATGAAACATATGATGATGGATATGAATCACAAGAAGAATATGATGATCCACTATATAATGAAATAGTAGACTTTACCGTAAGAAGTGGTAAAATAAGTGCATCATTAATTCAAAGAAAATATCGTCTAGGATATAATAGAGCTGCTAGAATAGTAGATCTATTATATGAAAGAGGTATCATAGGACCACCAAATGGTTCTAAACCAAGAGAAGTATTAGTCAAATTAGAAGATAATAGTAATGCTGAATAATACAAACAGTTGATTTATTTTAAAAAATAGTATATAATATAAAATGTTTTTCAAAAAGAGGGGGAATTTCATGAAAAATATATTTTATAAAAAGGCATTGAGTCAAACATCCGAATCATTAACAGAAAGAGATGTTGGAATAAGAAGACAAATTGCACCATTTATGAGAGAAAAAATTATCAAACCATTTAATAAAAAGAAAATTATTGTAGAAAGCTATCCAGAACTAAAAGATGGGCAACAATATATTTTTGCAGCAGGGCACTCATTTCCTGATGAAATAGCAGCTAACATATCTATTATTGATAGACACGTGTATACATTAATAGGTACAATTGATCAGGTTATTAATAATCCTAAGATGGCTATTTTGTGGTTATATGGTATGCTAATAGTACTAAAAGACGTCCCTGAAAGCAGAAGAGATTCCTTTTTACAAATGGGAAAAGTTTTAGATTATGGTTCAAGTGTACACCTTTTTCCAGGAGGAGTATTAAATAATTCAGAAAACGCACTAGCTGAAGAACCATATCCAGGATTTTACCATCTTGGGGATGAAAAAGGTAAATTAGTAGTTCCAATTGTTAGCAATACATATAATGATTCTAAAATCATAAAAGTAAGAGCATCAGAACCAGTAGATGTATCAAAAATGTTCAAATTTCAAGCATTAACTTGGTGGAAAGAAGAAATAGCTAGATTAAGGTATGAAATGATGGAAGAAGAACCGACGTTAGAGAGAAATTCTTTAGCATATGATGTTCATAAACAATGGATGGAATCAAGAAGAGATACATATAGAGAAACAAATTGGCATGAAGATGTTTGGGACATAGAATTAATGACAAGAAAAGTTAAAGCATATCTGGCACCATCTCTAGATTATGGTGAGCCAATACCAGAAAATATTTTTGATTGGGATAAAGAAACAATAGAAAAACATATGAAAGAATATATATCATTTATTGAAGCAACAGAATACTTAGAAACTATGAAAGTTACACCAGAATTAGCGTCAATGGTTGCTCCAACATTAGTAAGGAGACGTGAAATCAACGATAGATATAATTTTAAACAATATATGCACAATAATTGGGATAAATAAGGAGATATAATATGATACTAAAATCGTTAGAATTTGAATTACCACTTTTTTCATTAATATTTTTAACTGTACTTTTTGTTATTTATTATACAAAAAATAATGTTAAAATTGCTGAAAACAAGTACTATGGCAGGATTTTAACATTTACGTTAATTGAAGTTGCAATAAGTACAATAGTACATTTTATATGTGCAACCAATGATTTTAGTATTATTAATAGTTACTATTATAATTTTATTAATTTCTGTAATAAAATTATAACAACCAGCTTCGTGGCCATATTTGCATATTTATTATTTTACGTTTTGATTATTAGTTTTACTTATATAAGGAAAAATGAAAGAAAAATAAGTAAATACTTTTCATTATCCATTATCGCTTTCTTTATACTTACATTTTTTACAAAAGTAGAATTAGTCTCTTTTCAAAATGTTACAAACGTTAAAGGAACAACACCATTATTAGGATATGTACTATTAGCAATACTTTTGACAGCATCGTCTGTTATTTCGGTTACTAAGATTAAAAGCATTGATAAAAGATATTATGCAATATTTATAATAGTGCCTCTAATGATTGTTGGATATTTAATAACAATATTTATTCCTAATATGATCGTATATGATGTGATTATAACAATGTTAAGTTATATAATGTATTTTACAATAGAAAATCCAGATTTAAAATTATTGGAAGAAGTACATAAATCGAAAAGCATATCTGATACAGCCAATGAAGAAAAGACAATGTTCTTATACAATATGACACAAGAAATAAGAAATACTACTGGTGAAATAAATAGTAGTGCTAATGAGATATTAGATAGTAACTCAATTGAGGAAAATAAAGATTCTGCTAGAAATATAATAGCCACTACTTCTAAATTTACTAGTATGACTAATGAAATATTAGATGTATCACAAATTGATAATGAAAATATTAAAACATATAATAGTAAATATGATATCAAGAATACATTAAAACAAATAGTAAATATTTATAATGAAGAATGTAAAAAGAAAATGTTAGAATTTAGAACTAATATTGATCAAAATATACCGGAAAACTTATATGGTGACTCTATATCATTAAAAGAATCATTAAATAAGATACTAAGAAATAGTTTAAATAACACTAATACTGGATATATAGAATTTAATGTTAATACTATTATTAAAAATGATATATGTAGATTAATCATAACTATTGAAGACTCTGGTAATGGTATTCGTAGTGAAGAACTAAATACTATAAAGAAAGATAATAAATTATTATCAGGAGCTAACTCTTTAATCGGGATAATGCAAGGAACATTAATGATATCATCAGATTATGGAGTAGGTACTAAAATAAAAGTAATTCTTGATCAAAAAATCGTAGACTCTGAAGAGACTAAAGAAGTAACAAAATATGTAAATACATTAGATAATATAAATGTCTTAGTATGTGATACTGAATCAGGATTAAAAGTAATAAGTAAATTATTAGATGGATCTAATGTTAAATTAGATAAAGTAGATAATGGAAAAGAACTATTAGAAAGTATTAAAGAAAATAAATATGATTTAGTATTAATGGATGAATCAACAAGTACAAATAACCAAATATTAGTAAGTAAAATGAGAAATGTCCGTAACTTTAATAGTGAAATAATATTATTAACAAGAGATAATAGTTATGAATATAATGATGAATATAAGAATCTAGGCTTTGATGATTATATCTTAAAACCATTAAAGAAAGATATATTATTAGAAAAAATTAATAAATATAAGGATAACTAGTTTATCCTTTTTGCTATATCGGGGTGAATAATATGAAAAAAGAATATTTATATAATTCTAAGAATATACCTAGTAAAATTGATAGTATTTTAAAAAAAGAAAAACTAATTATTGCAGGACCATGTTCATTTGGAAGTTATGAAGAACTATATAAAGTTGCTAAAGAATTAAAGAAATTAGGAATAAAATGTATTCGTGGCGGAGCCTTTAAAGGAAGAACTAATCCATATACTTTTCAGGGATTACGTGATGAAGGAATGGAAATCTTATTAAGAATAAAGAAAGAATTAAATTTAAATATTGTCGTAGAATTGTTAACTATTGAAGATATTAGAAAATATGCTAAGGATATAGATATAATTCAAGTTGGAGCAAGAAACATGTATAACTATGAATTACTAAAGGAATTAGGTAAAATAAATAAGCCAGTCTTATTAAAAAGAGGATTCTCTGCTACATATAAAGAATGGTTATTAGCAGCTGAATATATCTTAAAGGGTGGTAATAATAATGTTATATTATGTGAAAGAGGGATAAGAGGATTCTCTAATGAAACTAGAAATATTCTAGATATTCAAGCTATACCTTATATAAAACATAATAGTAAATTAAAAATAATTGTTGATCCATCACATGCTAGTGGAGAATCATATATGGTTGAATCAATGAGTAGGGCATCCATAGTAGCAGGAGCCGATGGATTAATTATTGAAGCACATACTAATCCTAAAGAAAGTCTATCTGATAGCAAACAAACCATTGATATAGATACATTAAAAAGAATTATAGCATTTAAAAATGAATATTTTAAAAAGAAGATAATTTAAAAATATCTTCTTTTCTTTATAATACTTATTTTCAAAAACAAATTTTTATAGTAAAATTATATTGGTGAATAATATGAAAGAAATGTATATAACTTTATTGAATGATATTAATAGTATATGGAGGTCTCTTTGACTTAGATAATAAGATTAAAGAATTAGATAATATTAATGAAAGTATTAATGAAAGTAGTTTTTGGAATAGAACTGATAAAGATGAAATATTAAAGAATAAATCATATTTATCTAACTTAATAGAACCAATCATTAATACTAAAAAGAAAATAGAATCTAATATAGAATTACTTGATAATGAATTAGATACTGAAATGTTATCTATTATTGAAGAAGAATATAAAGAAATTAGTAACGAATTAGAAAAATTAAAAATTAATACTTACTTATCTGGTAAATATGATAAAAATAATTGTATCTTAGAAATACATGCAGGAGCAGGTGGAACAGAAGCTTGTGATTGGGCTAACATGTTATATAGAATGTACTCTAGATATTTATCAAACAATAACTATAAAGTAACTGAATTAGATAAGCAAGATGGAGAAGAAGTAGGTATTAAAAGTGTCACATTAAAAATTGAAGGCATTAATGCTTATGGATACTTAAAAGGAGAAAAAGGAGTACATAGACTAGTAAGAATTAGTCCTTTTGATTCAAATAAAAGAAGACATACATCATTTGCAGCAGTTGAAGTAACGCCTGAGATAGATAAAAGCATTAATATAGAAATACCAGAAAAAGATCTTAAAATAGATATCTATAGAAGTAGTGGGCCAGGAGGACAAGGAGTAAATACTACAGATTCAGCCATTAGAATTACACACTTACCCACTAAAATTGTTGTTACGTGTCAAAACGAAAGAAGTCAAATTCAGAATAAGGCTCAAGCAATGGAAATACTTAAAAGTAAATTATATCAATTAGAAGAAGATAAAATAAATAATGAAGTATCTGAATTAACAAAAGGACAGATGACTATTGGTTTTGGATCAGGTAAAAGAAGCTATGTAATGTGTCCTTATACTCTAGTTAAAGATAATGATAGCGGTTATGAAACTAGCAACGTTAACGGAGTATTAGATGGTAACATAGAAAACTTCATTATAGAAGGATTAAAAGGAGTTAAAAATGTTTAATAAAAGAAAGAAAAGGGTTAATGAAATAGTAAATAAGATAGTAGAAAAGAATCAAATATCAAAATATATTATCTTATTTATAGCATGTCTTATCGTAGCTTTTGCTTTTAATATCTTTTTCTTACAAAATAATATTGTATGTTTTGGCATTAGTGGATTATCTATTGTCTTAAATCAATTTGGTATTACCCCATCTATATTTATATTATTTTGTAATATGTTACTTATTTTAATTAGTTATAAAGTGTTAGGGAAAGAAATAACAGAAAGAAGTATTGTAGGTTCTATTATGTTCCCACTTTGTGTATCTATAACAGAAAAATTAATACCATATTTTGATTTAACAGGAGTGGAAAAAATAATATCAGCCCTAATGGGTGCATTTCTTTCAGGAATAGGTTATGGACTGGTTTATAAATCCGGATATACCACAGGAGGAACAGATATTATTAATCAAATAATAGGTAAATATTTGCATATAACCACATGTAAGGCAATGTACTTCACAGATGGCTTAATAATACTAACTGGTAAATTAGTTTTTCCATGGGAAATAGTTCTATATGGGTATTTAATACTATTTATCATAAGCAATTTAGCAGATAAAGTAGTCTTTGGAAGAAGTAAATGTAAAACCTTTTATATTGTTAGCGAATATGAACAAGAAATAAAAAAATATTTATTATCTATAGGTAATGGCGTAACAGTAATTAATGCTAAAAGCGGAGTGGATAATGATAAGAAAAATCTATTACTAGCAATAGTACCAAATAAAAATTACTATTTAGTAAGAGATGTTATTAAAAAAATGGATAAAGATGTTTTTTATATGATAAGTGATGCTTATGAAACAAATAGTAAAGAGGTGTTGGAATGAAAGAAGAAGAATTAGTAAAAATAAATTACAGTGATAAAATACAAAAAGTAAGTTTATTCATAATAGGAACATTCTTATCAGCTTTAGCATTTAATTTATTTTTAGCCCCATATAACATTGTAACTGGTGGCATATCAGGAGTATCATTAGTAGTAAGTAAATTCTATAAAATAGATATAAGCTTATTTGTCTTAATATTATCATTATCATTTTTATTCCTAAGTTTAATACTTTTAGACAAAAAGTCAACACTAAGGACAGTGGCAGGTAGTTTGCTTTTTCCATTCTTTCTAAAATCAACTGCCCATATTACTAACTTAATTAACTTAGGAAATACCAATATTGTTGTTATCCTTCTATATGGAGGAATAATATCAGGCTTTGCCACAGGTTTAATATTAAAAACAGGATACACAACCGGAGGATTCCAAGTACTATATCAAATAGTTCATAAATATTTTAAAATATCTATCGGTAATGCTAGTTTAATATGCAATGGCTTATTGATAATATTTGGTGGATTAGTATATGGAATGTCTAATCTTTTATATGCCATTGTAGTCTTATATATATCCAGCTTAATAACAGATAGAGTTATATTGGGTGTATCAGATAGAAAATCATTCTATATAGTAACAGAACATGAAAAAGAAATAAGAGAATTTATAGTTAATAAAATGCATCATAGTTTTACTGTAGTAGATGTCAAGGGTGGATATAGTAATGATAAGAAAAAAATGTTAATGTGTGTTATTCCTACTTATGAATATGTATTTATGAAAGAAGTAATACTTTCTATAGATAAGGATGCATTCTTCCTAATTACAGATGCTTACGAGACTTTAGGAGACATATAATATAAAAATATGTAAATTAACAAAAATATATTTTCATTAATATCTAATTTTGATATAATTATAAATGATAGGAATAGAGGTGAAGTAATGGATTTAATTAAGATTCAAAATGTATCAAAAACTTATAAAACAGGTACTGTTGCCTTATATGATATAGACTTAACAATAGAAAAAGGAGAATTTGTTTTCATAATCGGAGCTTCAGGTAGTGGTAAAAGCACATTGATTAAAATGCTTTATCGCGAAGAAAGACCAGATTGCGGTTCTATCATCATTGGAGGAGTAAATGTAAGTAAACTTAGAAATAGAAAAGTATATATATTAAGAAGAAAACTAGGAGTAGTATTCCAAGATTTTAAATTATTACCGAAACTAACTGTATATGAAAATGTAGCCTTTGCTATGGAAGTATTTGCACTTCCTAAAAAACAAATACAAAAAAGAGTAATGGAAGTACTGGAATTAGTAGGTTTAAAAGGAAAAGGAAGACAATATCCAAATCAACTATCTGGAGGAGAACAACAAAGATTATGCATAGCTAGAGCTATAGTTAATAACCCTAAATTATTAATATGTGATGAACCTACTGGTAACTTAGATCCAGATACTAGCATGGGTATTATGAAAGTATTAGACGAAATTAATAAAATGGGAACAACTATAATAATGACGACACATAATAGAGAAATAGTTAATGAAATGAAAAAAAGAGTTGTCGTACTCAAAGAAGGAAAAATCATCGATGATTATGAAAAGGGGAAGTATTATGAAGCTATTTAGAAATATTAAAAGATACTTTCGTGATGCTTTTAAAAGTGTCTTTAGAAACTTTCCATTATCATTAGCATCAATCTCATGTATAGCTATAACACTAATAGTCGTAGCAGTTTCAATAGTTATGTCATATAATGTAAAAAATATGACGGACACTATAAGGAAAGATGTAACAATGGTTGTCTTCTTAGATTCTG
The DNA here is from genome assembly GCA_964652515.1 of uncultured Clostridium sp. Lineage (GTDB taxonomy): Bacteria > Bacillota_I > Bacilli_A > RF39 > UBA660 > CAG-914. The sequence goes on from CAZZAK010000038.1 coordinate 8,128, forward strand.
ATACTACTACAGAAGAAGTAGAAGAAATAAAAGCAAAAATAGTTAATAATGGTAATATTGATACTATTACCTTTAAATCAAAACAAGAATATGCTAATGAAACCAAACAGCAAGATAAAGTATTTGCCTTCATTATAGATAATTGGACTGATGAAACAAATCCATTATTAGATAGTTTCTTAATTAAAGTAAAATCTGTTGAAGAATTACATAATACAGCAAACTACATAAAAAATATAGATAAAATTAGTACGGTTAATTATGGTGAAGATATGATCGATCAATTGATTACTGTATTCGGAGCCATTGAAAAAATAAGTATAGGTGCTGTTATAGCGTTAATAATAGTAACAGCCTTCTTGATTGGAAATACCATTAAACTAGCTATATATGCTAGAAAAACAGAAATAGAAATTATGAGATTAGTTGGAGCCTCTAATGTATCAATTAAAATACCATTTGTTATAGAAGGATCATTTATAGGTATGTTAGGTTCCATTGTCCCAATAATACTAACAATATACGGATATAGTTCATTATATAACTACTTTCAAGGAGAATTATTTGGAACATCGCTAGCAAGGTTAATAGAACCATATCCATTTATCTACTTAGTATCAGCCTTACTTATGGGCATAGGTATGCTAGTAGGTATGATAGGTAGCTGGAGTGCAACTCGTAAACATTTAAAAATATAGAATATAATTAATTATATTCTTTTTTATAAAGGAGGGAAAATGAAATTATTAATTAAACTAAGTGGAGAGGCACTAGGAGGAGAATCAAAACAGGGATTGGACTATGAAACAATAGATACATTAACCAAAAGAATTATAGATATTTATAATTTAGGACATCAAGTATCAGTAGTAGTAGGAGGTGGCAACTTCATGCGTGGTAGAAACTCTAAAGTTATAGAAAGAGTAACTGCAGACTATATTGGCATGATGGCCACTATTATGAATGGATTGGCCCTTACAGATGCCTTTAATAGGTTGGGGACAAAAGCCATATTCAGAAGTGGAATAAAAATGGAATGCTTTGAATATGCAAGCCCTAAGGACAAGAAAGACTATGACAAAAACATCGTTATAGTATATGGAGGGGGAATAGGAAAACCATACTATTCAACAGACACATGTTCTGCCATAAGAGCAAGAGACTTAGAAGTAGATGCTATAGTAAAATTAACAACAATAGATGGAGTATATACTGCTGATCCTAAAGAAGACTCAACAGCCACTAAATATGATAAAGTGACGTTTAAAGAAGTGATTGAAAAAGAATTAGGTATTATGGATATGGAAGCAATGAAAATATGTAGAGATAATGATATCAAAATCATTGTTACTGATATGAATAATCCTAATGCCCTATTAGACATCATAAACGATAAAAGTACTGGAACAATAGTAACAAATTAGAATATTATTGGAAATTAGGCATATAATAACTAAAAAGATACAAAAATCTTTAAAAAATATAAAAAAAGTGTTGCAACTTAAAAACTTTTGTTATATAATTAAAAAGAAATTTGCATTTGATGCCTAATTAGCTCAGTCGGTAGAGCACTCGGCTGTTAACCGATAGGTCGTAGGTTCGAGTCCTACATTAGGC
>CAZZAK010000039.1:0-9651 GCA_964652515.1 uncultured Clostridium sp.
TCTTCTGGCATAGTTCCACCTAATTTCTTAATAGTATCTCTAACAGCCTTACCAACTATATAATGTGTATCTGTTGCTGTTTTTTCACTAGGAATATTTTGACGTTCTAATAATGCTTCTGTTTGCGTTATTCTAAATATATTAGCACCTAATTCGGCACTACCCATATTATCTAAATATCTTCTCTATATCTAAGTCCTTTTCTTTTGGCTATATCATCCGCTGTTTCTCCGTTATACAATCCTTTATATCCGGCATTAGTAAATCTATCAAAGTTTTTCACACCTTTTTTTCTAGCAATTTTATATAATATTTTATTTCCATCTCTAGTTTGTTTCCTTCGATATAGTCTTTTTTCTTCTTCAGATAATTTTGAATATTCCAATTCAGTTAATTCCATTTTTCTTGTCTGAACAGCAAAATATGTTTGTCCTAGTGCTACATTATCATATTTAGGATTTGCATTTTGTACTATTAAATAGCAGGCATATCTACTTAGTTTATAATCTATAATTGTTTTTTCAGAAATACCAGTTTTCACTATTTTGGTGTTTACACCAAAATGGTGATTAATATTGTTATTACTTTGAGAGCAAGCAATTTGAGCTTTCTCAATAACTGCTTGAAAATATCTCCATTCTTTATAACCAAGCATTTGTTGAAGTTCTCTTGCACACCAATACTCGTCACCATTTTCATCAATATGTTTTATATCTTCAAATATTTTTTCTTTATATTCTTCTATATCGTTCATTTAAAACCTCCTCTATTATATTAAAAGATCTAGAATATTCTAGATCCATTTACTTGTATCAATTTCTAATACTTGATTCTTTTCATACTGATTAGTATAATTAATTAATTTCATCAATACTGTTCTAATCAATTCTTTATCTTTAAGAGTTACTTCTTCAGGAGAAAGTATTTTTTTTAATCCTTTCTTATATTTATTATCAGATACATATAAGTACATACTTTTATCTATAGCATTAATTATTCTTAATTGATTTTCATCTTTACCATTAGCAGAAAAGACCATTTCTCGATACCAATCAATTAGTTTTTCTGATAATATGTCTCCATAAGGAAATTCATAATTAACAACTTTATCATAATTAGGACAACTTTGTAATACTTTTAAGACATGATCAATATCAACAGTTTGTGTTTGAAGCATATTCATATTAGTCACTTCCTTACTACTTAAATTATATATTAAAGAAAATTAATTGTAAATATTTATTTCCTCTATTTTTGTAATATCTTCAATAACAGAAACAAAGAATTTTAAGCTTATATTAGAACTATTTATTTTTTTATCTAAAACTAATACTTTTTTCACTTCACTAATTTTATTATTATTTTTAAGCAATTTATCTTTAGCATATTCTATAGCATGATTAACTACTTCTTCAGGAGTATATATTTCTTCTTTTACTATTGTTTCATATTGTTTTTCTTTTATAAAACTAAAGAGGAAAATGTTATCTTCAAATAATATATTAGTATCTTTTTCATAAGTATGATAACTAGAATATCCTAGTAAGGGAATTCTTTTATTTAGAATATTAATTACATAACCTTCCTTTTTTTTACCAGTTAATTTTTCTTCTTTGTAATAGAATGGATAATCTACTTCTAATTTGTACCATACTTCTCCCAAAACTATTCCTTTAGCTTTTTTATAAATAATCTCTCCAGAAGGTTCCTCTAAAGTACCACTGATAATTATTTCTCCTTTTTTAACATAATCATTTACTTCTTTAACTTTTTCTCCATTATAAGCTTTAATACTAGTAATAATAGCATTTTTAGAAGCAACTACTGATTGATATGCAAATGATTTTTCTTCTATTTCTTTAGTTCTTTCTACTAATTTAACAATATATTTAGTACCTGATTCTATTATCTCTATCCATTCTAATTTATCTTTATTATTATCTAGTATTTCCTTTTTAATTTTAGATAATTCTTTATAGTTTTTTTTAAATCTAAATCTTTTTATTTCATGTTTATTCAGTTCATTTTGTACTAAAGATACCATTTCTTTATCATTATAAACGATATCTATAGAAAAGATTATTTTAGATAATATAAAAAGAAGGATTATTGATATGAATAGTGAAACAAGAATAATTCTATTTTTATAAATATAATTTAAATATCTTCTTATCCCATAATACTTTAATATCGTAACATCATAACTTTTAGAATATTTTGATAATGTATCATAATCATTATAGTCTACTAATAAATATAAGATATTACTACCTTTAATATTCAATTTATAAATAAGTACTTTATTCTTAATAAGCCATTTGAGATAATTATTAACATTCTTCCCTTCTACTTTTACTTTTATTAAATTATGCATAGTATCATCATAAAATTATATGTTAATATAATTAATTTATTCTTACATTAGATATTAATCCTATAATTAATACTTCATTATCTAACATCTTATTGATAGTTAGATTTAATCCTTCAATAATTACTTTTTTATCACTAACTTTAATAATAACTTTATTTAAATTAAAATCAATAATATTATCATAATTAATGATATCCACTTTCTTATCTTCATAAATAGTTATCCTAAATTCTCTATCATTTAAATAATCATTTAATCTATTTAATACTCTCATATAGTTATTATATGTCTACTTCATCAAATAGACACTTAATGTCTATATCTAGAGCATTGGCTATAACAGCAATTGTTAAGATAGAAAAAGTTTTCTTGCTATGACTCTCTAATCTTCTTATATATGCATGCGAATATCCTGTTTTTAAAGCTAATTCTTTAGTACTAATAGCCTTTAATTTACGATATTTTTTAATGTTAATAGAGACTATTTCATAAATACTTCTCTTAATCATTAGGCTACCATTCTATTTTTTATTTTCTTTAATGTTTTAGTCATTTGTCTGGATACTTCAACTTGATGCATACCATAGTATTCTCCTATTTCTTCCTGACTATTACCTAAATAATATTTTGCATATAAGATTCTTCTTTCTTTTTCATCAAGTTTTGATAATTCATTTTTTAAGGAGATAGAATCTAAATTAATAGCATCAAAACCTATTACTTCATATAGTTGCATATCCTTATCTTCTGATTCAATTATCCTATCTAAACTATCTACCTCTTGATTAGCTTTAATAGTTTCATTAATAATAGTTTCATCTAATTCCATAAATAAAGATAATTCATAAGTATTAGGTTCACGCATTAATTTTTGTGTCATAATATCTTTACATCTTAATATTTCCCTATATAAAGTAGATAATTCCCTACTTACTTTAACACTTTTATAATCATTAACATATTTGATAACTTCTCCTAAAACATAAGTATAGGCATAAGTACTAAACTTAGTATTAAAATCATTCTTATAGTTTCTAGATGCTTTTATAATGCCAATAGAAGCTACTTGATAAAGGTCATCTAATTCAATATATCCTTTGTATTTACTAATTATCTTATATATTAACCATTCATTTTCTTTAATTAATTCCCATTCATAATCATTAAACATTAAAAGCCTCCAATTCAGAAGTTATATTACCTATACTATTACCAAATATTTCTTTCCACAAATTACTTTTATCACATAATATTAAATTTTGATTATTCTCTTTCAATATATCATAAAAACAAGCAATATAATTAATACCATACAAGTCAACATTTCTAACCATATTAGTATTTAGAACAATACTTTTAAATCCATTATAGTTAATCAAATTATATAAATATTTTTCTTGTTTATAATAATTCTTTTTATCTAAATCCCCAATTAATCTAATAAAAAATATTCCTTTTCTAAATTCATAATTTATTTTTAACATAAGCATCTTCCTTTCAAATATAAATTTAACATACTATTATTTTTTTTAAAGTCTTTCGACAATATATATCAATTAATTCGTTCGACATTTTTTTATTAATCTATAAATTACAAATAATAATATTAGAATTATTATGATTAAGATGTATTTACTAGAATTATTATCAACTTCTCTTGTTTCTTCTTTAATATACTCCTTTTTTATAATAGGTATAGGTTCTATATTGATAGGAGTTTCTTTTTCAACTTCAATATACTCGTACTTAGGGACTTCAATATATTCATATTTTGGAATTTCAAAATATTTATATTCTGGTACATAAATATATTCTTTATCTACTTTTAATACTTCTATATAGTTTATATCTTTTTGATAATATATTTTAAAATCATCATAATCTTTTTGATATCCTTCTAAGTAAATATAATAATTATCATCATAGTATTCTTTATCTATTTTATATCTATAAGTCAATATATCCCTATATCTACACTTTGTATTTTCCCTTATTTTCTTTCTGAAAAAATTATCTTCTAAGAGGTTTTCATAAGAATTCTCTACATAAGCATCTGGATATACATAAAATTTAGAATCTACTAGAACATTATAGAAATTACTTCTTGTAATTCTTTTAGTTAGTATTGGTTCCTGAAAATTATAATCACTATACATAGTAATAGTATAATCAACTTTATTTAAGAAAAAAGCATAGATAAGTAAATCACTAGCATTATAATAATTATCTAATTCAATATATATATCTTTCCATGACGGAGAAACATCTTTATAATTTATTTTTTTATTTCCCTCATAGATGATTATTCCTGTTTGATCTCTCTCTGAAGAAAAATCAAATATTTTTATACTACCTACTTTTTTTATTTCCTGATAAACATATTCTTTTTTATATTCTATTTCCTTATTATCATTAACTATACAATTATCTTGCCAGAGAGTATAATCAGTATATTCTATATTAGAATCATCTTCTATGTAGCCTTCTAATGGTTCTCCCTTGGGATAATACTTAGAATCAAATATATCCTTATAAAACCTATATTTAATTACATAATTATCTAATTCAGAAAGTTCTATTCCATAAACTACAGGAATAAATAAAAATACAATTAAAGATAAAAATATTTTTTTCATATCATCTCCTTTTCTTGATCCTTCAATTATATAGTTAGAAAAAAAAGAAGGTATTTCCTTCCTTTTGGTAACAATTTTATCTAAATGTTTTAAATTTAAGCATTATGTTAATGAAATAAATACACATAATACAAAGAAACATAATCCTAAAAAGAATGTTAATCTACTTATAAATAGTTCTATTCCTCTTTCTTTACGATTAGCAAATAAATCAGATGATGATCCTTGAATTATATTAGCAGATTCTGCTTTGCCACTTTGTAATAAAACGATTAATATTAATAAAATTGATACTATTAAAACTATAGTTTCCATAGTGTCCTCTCTTTCTAATTCGATATTATATCATAGATAGTATTAAAATACAACTAATATTGGATACCCCAAATAACATGATGTTTTGCTTCTTTACCGCAACATACGCACTTATCGTCTATTTTTTCTCCGTCTTCGACGATACATCTTGATTTACAACCCTTGATTTCTTTAATTCTGTTTTCACACTCTTCATCACCACACCACATAGCATGGATAAATCCTGGTTGATTATTTAAAATATTCTCCATATCTTTTAGATTATGTGCTTCAAAAGTAAGTTTATTTCTTCTTTCTAGGGCTCCATTATACATTTCATTTTGAATAGTTTCTAATAATTCTTTTGTATAAGATACGATATCTATATCTTTTTCCATAGTTATTTTTTCTCGGGTGTCTCTTCTAGCTATTGTTATTGTATTTTTTTCTAAATCACGTGCACCGATTTCAATTCTTACTGGAATACCATTTACTTCGGCTTCAGCAAATTTAAATCCTGGGCTCTTTTCAGAATTATCTATATAACATGTAATATTTTCTTTAGTTAATTTTTCTTTATAATCGTTACATAGACTTATGACATTTTCATCATTACCTATAGGTATTATGACAACCTGTTTAGGAGCTATTCTTGGTGGTAATACTAAGCCATAGTCATCAGCATGTACCATTATTAAACCTGCAATCATTCTAGTTGAAGTACCCCACGAAGTTTGATATACATATTCATCTTTATTATCTTTATTTGCAAATGTAATATTATATGCTTTAGCAAATTTTTGTCCAAAATAATGACTTGTTCCAGATTGTAAACATACGCCATCATACATTAGGGCTTCATTTGTTAAAGTATATTCTGCTCCGGCAAATTTTTCTTTTTCAGTCTTTTTGCCTGTAATAGATGGAATAGCCAATATTTCATTGTGAAACCATTTATATACGTCTTCCATTCTACATGTTTCTTTTTCAGCATCTTCTTGGGTTGAATGAATAGTATGTCCTTCTTGCCAGCTAAATTCTCTATCTCTTAAAAATGGTCTTGTTTCTTTTTCCCAACGCAATACACTACACCATTGATTATAAAGCATAGGGAGATCACGATATGTTCTAACATGTCCAGCATAATAATCACTAAATAGTGTTTCAGAAGTTGGTCTTACACAGAATCTAGTTTCTAACTCTTTAGATCCTCCGTGAGTTATCCATGCTACCTCTGGGGCAAAACCTTCTACTAATTCTTTTTCTTTATTTAATAGATCTTCAGGGATTATAAGTGGCATTCTTACATTAACATGTCCTAATTCTTTAAATTTATCATCTAGTATTTGCTGCATTTTTTCCCAAATAGCATATCCATTTGGTTCTATAACCATACTACCTTTTACTGATGAGTAATCTGCAAGTCTTGCAGCTTTTACTACATCTGTGTACCATTTAGCAAAATCAACGTCTCTAGAAGTTATTTGCTTATTTTGTTTTTCATTCATATTATTCACCACACTTCCATATAATTGTATCATAAAAGATGTTTATTTTGAACTATTTTTAGTTGACTTTTATATTTTTTTATATTATAATCATTATTGCCATGGGGAATTAGCTCAGTTGGCTAGAGCATCTGCCCTGCACGCAGAGGGTCAAGGGTTCGAGTCCCTCATTCTCCACCATCGGGAAGTGGCTCAACTTGGTAGAGCACTTGGTTTGGGACCAAGGGGTTGCAGGTTCAAATCCTGTCTTCCCGACCATTAAGAAAATAAAGTCTTCGTTTGAAGACTTTTTTATTTATTCCAATTGATATAACCTTTATCTTTATATTTCTGACATTTTAAATATATTTTGTAATTAGCAATGCAGTCTTGTTGGTGATCTAATGGATTATCATAGTACACTTTAATTTTGACATACACATCACAATAAGAAGTTTTATCTATATCTAATAATTCTTCTTTTTTAATATATCCATTACTTATTAAAAATGATGAATTATATGATGTTCCAGATGCATCTTTATCACTGTCTAAGAAATTATCATCAATTGTACACTTAGGATACTGAGCACTTATATTCCATATGACAGCTTTTTTGACATTCTCTTTTATTTCTTGATATCTTATTTGGTTATTTTTTTCTTCTCTATCTTTTTTTATTTTAAAACTTATTAATACAGTAAGTATCAGTATTAATAGAATTAGAATTACTTTTTTCATAATATCCTCCGATTAGTTTTATTATATCATAAAAACAAGCAGATTAACAATCCGCTTGTTTAATTATAAAATACTTGTTCTGTTCTAGCAATAGCAAATGTAGTTAGAAAAGAAAGATCAATATTTTCTTCTTCAGTAGTTACGTTAAACCAATGATCACCAGTTATGATTCCCTTACCATTTGGTGATGTCATCTCAATAGCAGCCAAATATTTTCCCTCTAAAGTTATATCATATCTCATTCCTAATTTTTTATCAGCAATACCTGTTTCTATTCTAATTCCTTTTTCATGTAAATAGTCCCAAATATTCTTTCCATCAAACTTAAAATATGATTTTTTGGATAGTATATTTAATGCTCCACTTTCTTCCAGTGTAACAGTATGTCCTACTTTATGTTCTTCCTCTTTATTTGTGATATGATTTATAAAATTAAATTGCATAGCTCCAAGTAAAGGTTGTTTTAGCATTTTAGCTTCATATACAAGATTTTTATTTTCATCTTCCATAAGGAAACCTTGTTTTAATATTTTCTTTTCTGGATGAAAGAAATATGTTTTCATTAATTAGACCATCCTTTCTTTGGATTTTTCATTTCTTTATGTTTTTTAATAACTTTTATAAAGCTAATTACACCCCAGATTAAAGCTACAATTCCTCCGATAAGCATTGCTATTGGAAGAATAATACCTGTTTGTTGTGTTATTTCCTCTGGATTTTCTGGATTATAAGCGATTTTAATTTTATCTCCTTTTTTATAACCAGAAAATTCTCCAAGTGCTACATTATATTCTCTTTCATTAACAGTATATTTTACATATACTGTATAAGTTGCCTCTACATAATTTCCGTCTACATCAGTATATGCTTCTTCATATAATTCTGTTTTAGAAACAATAGCTTCAATAGGTATATAGTTCTTATTGTGTTCATTAGCTATAAATAAAAATATACTAAATACTATAAGTATAATACCTAATGGTATCAAAAATCTTCCTGTTTTTGATTCGCGAAAAAAAGTTGCAATACTATTCATAAATTCCTCTTTCTATTTTTTTATAAATTCTATTTTTTCCCCAAATGAGTCTTCAATGATTAATTTTTTATCTTTTAATTCATATTTGTTTTCAAAGACATCGGTATCACTTTCATATGTAATATATATGATTTTACTATCAATCTTATAAGTAAAGTTTTTACTTTCGCTTTCTTCACCAGCAGTTAAAGTATAAGTACCTGTTTTGTCTTCATTGAACATATAAGTAGCTCCATATCCTTCGTCAGTAAATTCCCATGTCCCTAAAAATTTTGAATAATCTACCTTACCACAAGCCGTTAATGTAAAAACTATCATTGTAAATATGCTTACTAAAAGAATATTATTAATATATTTTTTCATTTTAATTCTCCTTTCTATTTAATTATATCATAATGTGATTATTTTTTATTTATTATCTTTTCAATTAACTTAAATAAATCTTCATTATTAAAATCAATAGTTTTACTATTAGAAAGATCAATTCTATAAGTTTCGCTTTTAACTATATTCTTAATATTTTCTAATTCTATAAAATAATATACTTCTTTGTATCTTACATAATTTATTTTGCCACTAATTCTTAAATTTTCCCTATAATCATTATTATCATAATCTAAGAATAATAATCTTTTGTTAGTTAAAGCAATTGTAGTTATTTTTTCTTGCTCATTTACTTTAATCCATATATCATCAAATACTTGAATTAATTTTTCATCTCGAAGAAAATTAAAATTATACATATTATCATTCCTTATTTTTATAGTCTTTAATAATCAATCCCATTTCTTTAATTATATCATCTATATTCTCATTCATATTCCATATAGCATCTTCACTTAAAACCCCAGCTTTGATATTAGAAAGTTTATTATTTTCATACATTTCTTTATCTTTAAACCAACTTTTACTTCCATAATATTTATTTAATAATGTTAAATCTTTTTTATTTTTCTTAAAATTGGATAAAGCCAATTCAAGTTCTTCAATGTTTTGTATTATATTATCCAATCTTTCTTCAATTTTAGTAATTCTGTCTATCATTTATTACCTCTTTACCATATAAATGGTCGTAACCTATCT
>CAZZAK010000040.1:0-9558 GCA_964652515.1 uncultured Clostridium sp.
TGGAAAAAAGAGAAGAAAACTTTGCTGAAGAAGTTATGAAACAAATAAATGGATAAAGCACTTTGTGCTTTTTTCTTTTTGCAAATTATGATAAAATTATATTGATAAATATGTGGGGTGTTATATGGGAAAATATAATAGTAGCATAGTAAACATGGTTCTTAGACTTATAGGATCAGAAACTATTAGTGAAATGGAATTATATACTAGTAAAGCATTAAAAAGGAATTTTATTGAATTTAATAATGAATCTAATTTATATTCTTTTTTCAATCAGTATATGGATGATTTTTATAATAATCATACTGAAAGTGAAATAAGCACTTTAAGATCATATACAGGTCGTTCTTTTACTGATATAAATTCTATTCTTAGAGGTTATTGGAATTATGAGAAGAGTGGTCAATTAACGTCAAAAAAAGAAGAGGAACTGAGGAAATTTTCATCTGATTTATCTTTGATTATGCATGATTTACCTAATCTGCCTACAAATATTAAAACATTTAGAGGAGTATATTTAGATGCCTTTAAAGATTATGGAATTACTTCGGTAGAAGAATTATTACATCTAAAAGGCCAATATTTATATGAAAGTGGATTTACAAGTACATCTTTACTAAGAAAAAGTAGCTTATATGGTAAAGAATTAGAACCCAATAAATATTGCAACATTGAAATAGAATACCTTATACCAGAAGAAGTAAATGAAGCAGTACCACTTATAAATGAAGATTTGAGTTATTTAAAATCAGAGAGTGAACTTTTACTTGATAAGGGATGTTTATCAAAAATAGTTGACATAATCATAAATGAAGATAAGACAAAGGCACATATCGTTGTTCTACTTATTCCCAAGAAAATATACGATAGGGAAAAAACCAACAAACAAAGTATTAATAAATAATTTTTATAATTAAAAAGTAAAGATGTATATTAAATCTTTACTTTTTTATGCTATAATTACACTAGGTAGTGAGTAGTATGACGTATAAAGAAAAGAATAAAAATAAAGATAAGAAGAAATTAAAGAATGTTCTTTATTCCATATTAATTGTTATAGGTATAATACTATTTATATCTACTATTGTATACTTCATATTTTTTCATAAGAAAGTATTATATTCAGTAAATGGAGAATTAATTACTACAGCTTCATACGGACATGATTATATTGATCCAGGAGTAGATTTCAAATACGGAAATAAGTTTCTAGGATATACTACTATACCATATGAAACAGAAAGTGATGTAAATATAGCCGCTCTAGGTACTTATACTATTAAATACTTTCTAAAATATAAAAGATTTACTAAGGAAGTAAAAAGAACTGTAAATATAATTGATGATGAAGGACCAACAATAGAAGCCAAAGATAAAATAGAAGTAAAATCATGCCAAAAAGAAATAAAATTTGACTATAGTGCTATAGATAATCTAGACGGAAATGTAACAGAAAATGTCAAGAGAGAAGATTTTGATGATCATATAACTTTAACTATTAGTGATGAGGCAAATAATACAACAACTAAAAATATTGTGATAGAACATATTCCTGAAGGGAAACCTAAGATTAGCTTAAATGGAAGTAGTACCATCTATTTAATGAGTGGAAGAAACTATGTAGAGAATGGAGCTAAAGCTTATGATGATTGTGGTAATGATATTAGTGATAAAATAACAATCAACAATCCTGTTAACACAAATACTCCTAATAATTATACAGTAACATATACAGTTACTAATGATAGTGGAGAATCAGCATCTATTTCAAGAAGAGTAATAGTCTATAGGAAAGTAGATTCAGCAAGTGGTGGTTCTGGAGGATATAAAACACTATACTTGACATTTGATGATGGACCAGGAGTATACACAGAAAAAATACTAAGTACATTGAGAGAATATGGAGTAAAAGCAACATTCTTTGTAACTAATCAGTTCCCAAGATATCAATACTTAATAAAAAAAGAGTATGATGAAGGTCATACTGTAGCAGCCCATACTTATACTCACGAATATAGTATTTATAGTAGTATAGATACTTATATGAATGATTTAAATAAAATAAATGAAGTAATTAAAAATCAAACTGGTAGTTATACAAAATTAATACGTTTTCCAGGAGGTAGTTCTAATACTGTAAGTAGAAACTTTGCCACAGGTATCATGTCAGCATTAACAAGTAAAGTTACCGAAGAAGGGTATATTTATTTTGATTGGGATATTTCATCAGGAGACGCATCAGGATATAATAGCACGCAAATATATAATGCTGTAGTTAATAATTTAGGAAATGGCAATAAAATAATTCTAATGCATGATATCAAATATAATACCATGATGGCTCTTCCTAGTATATTAGATTATGCTTTGGCTAATGGATATACTTTTGAAGGATTAACAACAAGTTCTAGAACAGTTCATTTTAAAGTAAATAATTAAGCGAATCAATCGCTTTTTTTAATTATTTTATCAATTATTCCATATTCTAAAGCTTCATCTGCATCCATATAATTATCTCTATCAGTATCATCTTCGATAGTCTTGATATCTTGTCCTGTATTATTAGATAATATTTTATTAAGTTTATTCCTTAATTTTATAATTCTTTCTGCTACTATCTTAATCTCAGTAGCTTGACCTGATACACCTCCTAATGGTTGATGAATCATAATCTCTCCATTAGGTAAACTATATCTTTTTCCTTTAGTACCAGAAGATAACAAAAAAGCAGCCATCGAAGCACTTAAACCAACACATATTGTTGATATATCACTTTTAACAAAATTCATCGTATCATATATAGCCATTCCCGAACTAACACTACCACCTGGAGAATTAATATACAATGATATATCATTATGATTTAAACTATCTAGGTAAAGTAGTTCCGCTATAACAACATTCGCTACATTATCATCAATCTCACCACTAAGAAATATAATTCTATTTTTAAGAAGTCTAGAATATATATCATAAGCTCTTTCACCCATATTATTCTTTTCAATAATTGTAGGAATTAACATATTATCACCTATAAATATCATATATATATTTATGTAAATATATACGTATAATAAAGCGACAAATATTGAAAACAAATATACAGTGTGATATCATTATTATAGTAGGATGGTGCATTATGGAATACGATATAGATAAATTAATTGAAATGAATGAAAAAGACATACAAGAATTATTTAATAAATATGGCATAAGCTTATCAGAAGAAGATATGGAATGTATAAAAGCATACAGATTAACTAAAGAAATATTCCCCAAAACAGCAAGCAACATATTAGAAGTGCTAAAGCCTAAAATACAAGAATTAAATCAAAAAACAACTCTAGATGAAGATAAAAAAAATACTGTAAAAAAAGAAATGTTAAAAGAAATTAAAAGAATTGCAAAAAGGTTCTATTTATTAAATGATTTTGATATTAATGCTATATTTGGTGATATATGTGGAGGAGAATACGATGAAATAAATAAACATTATGATTTAATGAATGAGGATGACATTCAAGAATTTATTTCCTCTGGTGAAATATATGATATAGAATTATTTATGCATGATTTATTAGGTAACATAGAGGAATGTTATAAAAAAGATATAACTTTTGAAGAACTAGAAAGAAGATATAAAAAAATAAAAGAATTAGAAACCAGGTATGATGAACATATAAAAATTGAAAATAAAAGAATTGCTCTTGGAGAAACTGAATATAAAATAAATGAAAAAATTCCCGATTTTAATCCGGCTGAAATATTACCAATTGATAAAGCACAAGAAGTATTAGAAGTAATTAATGGAATTGAAAATCCAATTAATGAAGAAAAAAAGACTATAACAGGTTTTATAATATTTGCTGCACCTACTGATGGAGAACCATATGTTTTAGAAGATATCACAGAAGTTAAAAAGAAAGCACCTAACGACATAGGAGTATGGCAAAGAAACCTAGGTAAACTAATCGAAGATATTCATAAAATAGGAATGCCAGAACAATTAAAAGTCACTAATACATCAGCTACTAATAGTAGTGATACACTTATGAATAAACTATTTTATACTAATGGAAATGGAAAAGTAGATAGGAATAATTCTAATTGGACAGGAATGTGGATAGTTAAACCAACAACTAGTTCTAGTGTAAGGTATATAGAAACAGAAATAAAATTACAGCCACAAAGTGAAACGTATAATCAAATTGTTGATATTTTGGAACAATATATGAATATTAATATTGATAGGGAAAAAGAATTTAAATTATCGATTTGCTATGGATTAGGATATAGAGATACAACAGACTATAATAAAATAATAGGAAGAAAAGATAAGGGTAGGTCCACTTATGGTATGCTAGAAGGGGGATACTTAACATATGATCAAATTGAAAAAATTATTGAAAGAAGCCTAGAAGTATATGATAGATTAGATCCAAATGAATATGATTTATCTTTCATAAGTAGTTGTATAAAAAAGGGGGATAATAAACGTGGAAGAAGATAGTAAATTAAAATTAATCACATTTCTTGAAAATCTAATTCAAGAAGAAATAATAGAACTAGATCTTGACACAATAGAACTCCTACAAGATGATGAGAAAAAATTAATAAACGCTATCATATGTCTGATAGAAAAAAAGATTAAATATAATAAGGAAGAAATAAATAATGCCATTAAAAGTCTAATTGATAGAATAAGAAATATTAATCCTAATGACATCATAATTACAAGAAATAACCCACCAATATCATTTAGACAAATATTTATAGACCATGGCTATCTAGAATATGATAATATGGGGCCAATAGCTATGACTAAACTTGAGAATTATGCAAAAGAAGAAAATGTAACATACGTATTAGATTTTTTCAATAAGTATTTAAGTTATGAAGAAAAACAAAAAATAATACCAAATAATTGTAAATTAGTAGTAGATCTAATAGTGTTTTTTGATAAAGAATCTATAGATAAAATGTCTAAATTTATAGAAAAGCACAACATAAATATAATGGAATTAGTAGAAAGAAGACCATCAATATTTTTTAAAAAAGATAGAAATTATATTATTAATAGTAATATGCCTACTCCCAGCGGTGAGTTAGATAGTTATATGGAATCTGTAGAAGCCACAAAGAGAGCAAATGAACAAAAGAATCCAGACCCGATAAGAGTATCAGAAGAATGTTTAAAATTCTTTACAGCACCACTTGATGCAGCAATAAAAAATAAAAAAATACTTGATATATATGGCGTAGATATATCTCTTCAACAAAATGGAAAATCCACATTAAACGGTAAACATATAGCATATATATTAGATAGGTGCATCGAATTAAATGAACCATCATTAATAGAATATATAAAGATACATCCTAGATTTTTAAAAGGTACTAATTTTCCATTTAGATTTTATAAAATAAAAAGAGCATTAGCTTTAGGAGAAACATTATATGCCACAAATGGCGGTTTAAAAAGTGAACTAGCAGATGAAAGAAAAAGTTATGATGGAATTAACGGGAATACTACAAAAGGATTACAAACGATAGAACAATAACCGCAATTACCTATAGAATCAAAAATGGCTAGTATAATACCAGGAAGAAGTATCGAAACAGAAAGCAAAAAAAATTTATTCGATTACTACTATAAATATAGTGTAAAAGAGCCTAAAGATTTAATACCGGTTCACTTTAATGGTAAAAATTATTTAACACTTAGAAATGAAATTATGAATGCCACTGATAATACAGATCAAGTTGATTATTCTAATACAGACCATCCAATTATGAAAATGTTGGATCGTTATAAATGGGATAATACAAAATACTTATTCATGCAAGAAGGAAGTGAAGGAAATCCAGAAATAAAAATATGCATATCTAGACTCAAAGTATTAAGACTATGTGAATTATTAACAAAAGCCAATGTAAAAATTGAATTAAATGATCTAATGGCAGAAAACATAGTTCTATCATTATTAGTAAAAGATAGCATATTAAGTATTTGTGAACTTGACTTCTTAAGATTGTGTGTTAAAGAGATACTTAGAGAATATAACAGAGAATTGGGTGATTCAAATGATAGATTTCCTAAAAGATAGTGGAATAGAAGATAAAGTAATAGCTATATTAAATAATAAATATTATGATAATATACTATATTCTATTAATTGTAATGAATACGAAATAAAAAGAATTATTGATTATTTAAGAAGTATTGGTATTAACTGTATAGATGAATTACTAATAGATCATATTAATTTATTTTTACAACCATTAGAAAATATAGAAAATATATTTAATAAAACGGATATAAACTCTTTAGTATCTTCTATTAATAATAATCCAGACATCATAGATAATATAATCTAGTCACAATGACTAGATTTTTATATACAAATTTGATAAACTATAATTAGTGGTATAGTATGAAAATAAATAGATTAGTCGTTGGATATTTACAAGAAAATTGTTACATATTAGAAAAAGATAATAAAGTATTAATTATAGATCCAGGAGATGAATTTGATAGAATTAATAATTTTATTAAGAGTAAAGAAATAGTAGGTATTCTTATTACTCATAACCATTTTGATCATATTGGCGCACTTAAATTATTAGTAGATACTTACAATGTCAAGGTATATGATAAAAGTAATTTAGAGGAAAAAGATTATCAAATAGAAGATTTTACTTTTGAAGTAATCTATACTCCAGGTCATACTAAAGAAGAAATAACATATTATTTTAAAAAGTATAAAACCATGTTTACTGGAGATTTTCTTTTTCAAAATAGTATTGGAAGATGTGACTTACCAGGAGGTAATGAAGAAGAAATGTTTAGTTCATTACTAAAAATGAAAAATTATCCAGAAGATATTATTATCTATCCAGGACATGGTGAAAAAAGTATTTTAGGAATGGAGTTAAATAGATATATATGAAAAAAATATATTTAATATTAATGAACACTCATACTATTCCTTCTAGATTAGTTAGAATCTTTACTATGTATAGATATACTCATGTAGCCTTATCCTTAGATAAGGATTGCTATAAAATATATAGTTTTGGCAGAAAAAGCATTCATAATATTTTAAAAGGAGGATTCACCATTGAAAAACAGAATGGGGAATTCTTTCAAAAATTTGATAAAACAATTTGTAAAATATATGAGTTACAAGTGTCAAATAAACAATACTATAAAATAAATAAAAATATTAATAATATGGTTAAGAATAAAGAAATATATAAATATGATCTTTTAGGAGCTATTCTTAGATTCTTTAAAATACCAATAAAAAGAAAAAATAAATACGTTTGTAGTAGTTTTCTAGCATATTTATTAGAAGATAGCAATACTTATAAATTTAATAAGAAAACATGCTTTGTAAAACCAAAGGATATAACTAAAATAGATTCGCTGAAAGAAATATATTGTGGATACTATAAACAGTATACATAAGAGGGGAATATATGCATAGATGTAAGTGGGTTAATCCCAATAATAAACTATATATAGACTATCATGATAAAGAATGGGGAATACCATCTCATGATGATAATCATCTTTTTGAAATGTTAGTACTAGAATCTTTTCAAGCAGGTTTATCTTGGGAATGTATATTAAATAAAAGAGAATATTTTAGAAATGCTCTAGATAATTTTGATTATCATAGAGTAGCTAATTATAAAGAAGATAAAATTAATAAACTACTAAATAATAAAAACATAATTCGTAATAAATTAAAAATAAATGCTATAATAAATAACGCTAAAGTATTTATAAATATTAGAAAAGAATATGGTAGTTTTTCTAATTATATATGGTCATATACTAACAATAAAGTAATAGACAACAAAGGAAATATTCTAACCCATAATGAATTGTCGGATAGAATATCTAATGATTTGAAAAAACGTGGTATGAAATTTGTTGGTACTACAATAATATACTCTTATTTAGAAGCTATAGGAGTAATTAATGATCATGAATTAGAATGTGATTTTAGATAGGTGATAGAATGGATATTAATGAAATATTAGATAAATACTATAATGAGGTGAAATCTTTAACTGAGAATATAAGAAAATATCAATGTCCAAATTGTGGAGGAGAAGGATCAGTTAACAAAGAATGCAAATATTGTCATAGTGAAAATAAAGAACTTATCGATAATATAACTAGAATAGAAGAAATTCTAAGAAATATTACTGTAGAAATGGAAAATAATAATATTTCTATGTATGAAATACCAATAAATAAACTATGTAATGCCCTATGTACTATATCTAATCATGAAGAAAATTATATAGACGCATTCTTAAAAAAATGTAATTATAAAAATAAGTTTTATTCATTTTTAGAGAAAAAGATTAATGATATGGCACATGATGATTATCAAATATATCCACTTACAAAAGATGCTCTTGAGAGTATTGTTTATATGCATCCTAACGATGCTAAAATGGAATATATTCACAAATTAATTATTAGAAGAATATTATTACAGAAACCACCAATATCATATGAATGCTTTATAGAACTTATTACTAATTTTATTAAAGATTTAATGCATAGAGAACATCAAATAGGTATAGTAAAACTTGTTCAAAATAAATCATTTGAAGAAATAGATACAGGCCTAGAAGGAAGAATTCTAGGAAGTGCCCAAGGATGTTTAATTAAAATCAATATATCAGGAATTGAAGAATTATATAAATATGGAAAAGAAGATGTACTAGAAACTATTTATCATGAAGTGTGTCATTATTATCAAAATAAAGTACTAGGACGTGCTCATGGTAAAATCCAACTATTTATATTAAAAGATAAAATATTGAGTAATTATATTGAAGGCTACTATGAACAAAATTATTGGAAAATATCTTTTGAATGCCAAGCAAGATACGTAGGAAAGAAAAGGCTCGTTAATTACATAAATAGTTATAATATGCGTTTTAATAATGATTCCATATTTGAAGAAATGAAAGAAGAACAAGAAAAAATGCATATGACTAGTCGTATTATTGATGGATGTGAAGTAGATATAAATGAATATTTTGATGAATTTATTGCATCAAAACCAGAATTACTATCAAAATATCCAATACTAAATGAATTATATGAAATAAAAGATGGTATGGTAATACCAGTAGATACAAGAGCAATAACAAGGTAACATTATTTACCTTGTTTTTATTTACATATAATGATAAAATAATCTCTGAAAAGGTGATATTTATGTTTGAATTAGTATCAAAGTTTAAACCTACTGGTGATCAACCAGAAGCAATTAAAGAACTAGTAGAAGGCCTTAACGAAGGAAAAAAAAGTCAAGTTTTATTAGGAGTAACAGGCTCTGGTAAAACATTCACGATGGCTAATGTTATAAAAGAAGTAAATAAACCAACTTTAGTACTAGCTCATAATAAAACATTAGCAGGACAATTATATTCAGAATTTAAAGAATTTTTTCCAAATAATGCTGTTGAATACTTTGTATCATATTATGACTATTATCAACCAGAAGCATATGTACCATCGACAGA
>CAZZAK010000041.1:0-9418 GCA_964652515.1 uncultured Clostridium sp.
CGTGGCCATCAGATAGTTTACTTTTGATCCACTCTTTCTTTTTATCTACACCATCTTGATGTTTAGGATCTCCAATAGCACAACATATATGTTCTTTATCTATATTTTCTTTGGTCAAATTTATGTATTCTTGCATATTATTTTACTCCTTATTCTTAATACTATTTTTAATAATAGCTATGATTATTAATCCAATTATTAATTCAAATAGTGCTGCTATAAATGCATAATATTTATAAGAATAATTACTTAAATAAATGCCTAAAACAGTAGCTACCATTATTATTAGTGTAATTAATATTCCTATTAGATTACATTTCCTGATTTTTTTATTTTTTAGTTCTTCTTTATTCATTTTTTATACTTCCCTTCTATAAAATATACTAATTAACAGTGATATCCCCACTTGTAGTTTTTATTTTTAATTCTATATTACTTTTTCGATTGTTCTTTTTGATTCTTACATCTCCACTTATCGTAGATTCATTCACATAGCAATTACTAACATTATTATTAATTTTTATATCTCCGCTTGTCGTAGTTAATGATGAATTCTCTTTAATGTTTAGTTCTTTTACTAGGACATTTCCACTTACCGTTTTAATAGCTACTCTATTATTAACTTTATTTATGCGAACGTCTCCACTAGTTGTATTTGCTAATGTATCATTACCTTTTTCCATTATAATGTCTCCACTTGTAGTTTTAACATATACGCTATTTACATCTAATAATGATACATCTCCACTTGCAGTCACTATATCAACTTCATCTTTTATATTTATATTAGTAGTAGCTTTAACATCTCCACTAGTAGTTGTTATATTAAGTTTTCCATCATAATTAGATGGTATATACAATACTAATGTCCTGTTTATATTGCAAATACCAAAACAAGTATTATCATAATTGCTTTCATCTAGACGGATACTATTTTCTTCTTTAATTATCTTAGGATTATTTTTGCTATTACTATAGTATTCTATTTTAATATTTTCTTCGCTTTCTTTTATTTCTAAATCTGTACTAAATGTAAGTAAATTAATAGTATTAATACTATTTTTTTCAACGCTCATACTGTCTATTAATTCTTGACTAGAACCATTAATATTTAGAAGTGATTTAATGTCAATTTCTTTATCAGATATCTTAATCTTACCAGTAAATAATCCTATTAATAATACTAATATTATAAAGATTATGGCTAATTTTTTACCTGGATTATCTTTTTCCATTTTTTTCTCCTTTACTTATATTATTTTTTCTTTCTAATTAAATAATTACCCCAGTTATCAGCTGGTCTATTTATATTAGAAGAAGTACTGCTTTCATAATAATCTATTATTTCAGAATTAGAATCTACTTTCTTAAGGATATATTCTAATAATTCTTTGGTTAGAATAATTATAATATTTTCTTTCTTGTATTTCAAAGCTATTTCCTATTTTAAAGCATGTATATATTATTCCACCCTCTTTTAATGCAATAAGCATCTTCTTTAATATATCAGGTAACTGTTCTCTTTCTACATGTAATATCGAAGAACATGCACATATTCCATCATATCTTAATTCATCATTTAGTTCATCAAATATCATACATTCTACTTCTTGTCCAATATATTTTGATGCTAATTCACACATTTTTTCTGATCCATCAAGAATATTATATCATATTTTTCTTTTTATTTATCTAATTTACTAACTATGTCATATGATTTATCTAATAAAGAAATTATTTCTTCATCTTTTAATGTATCATCTAATATAATGGAAATCCATTTCTTTTTATTCATATGATATGCTTCATAATAACCTATTTTAGATAAATAATTCTCTAATTCATTTTCTAATACTTTAACATTAAGTATTTCTATTTCATCTTCTTTTTTAGTATTTTTATCAACTTTATTTCTTTTAACATTTCCTATTAAGGCAAACCATTTACTTTTCTTTCTATAGATAGCATATCCTGGAAATTTAGTCCATAGAAATTCTGGTTTAGTATCATATTTTGTTTCAATATATTTATTTATTCTATTGGATTGTTCAAATAGAAAAGAATTAGTTTCAAAGCATTTATTTCTAATATCTATTAATATTTCTTTATATGATTCTCTAACTTTATTTACAAATGTTCCATTTATATTTGTTCTTATATTTATGTATTCTAAATTAGTTATTAAGTCAATTACTTTACCACTAACAATGCCTTTATCATTAATAGTAATTATGGCTTTAAAATCATTATCTAAAAAGTTCTTTTCAAAGACATAATTATTATTATCTTTTTTAAATCCACACTCTTCTAATTTTTTAAAATCAACATTAGTTCTTTTAAAGACTTCATTTTCTATATTCAATTTAATCACCTTTTATTAATTATAACAAAAAAAGAGAGAAAACTCTCTAGTGATTTTTTAATTTTAGTCCATCTTTGAAAGCATTTCCTACTCTATCTGTTACCTTATAATAACCATGGGTATATGGATCAAAAGCTATAGCTTCAAGTAAACTGATATCTACATTATCGCCATTCATAACAGAATCATCTGCTAGGGTATTAACTACTTTTCCTACTATTCCCCAATTACTTTCATCTTCTTTTAATTCACATTCCATACATATTGGAAATTCATTGATAACTGGTGCATCAACATGTTCACTTTTTGCACTAGTTAGTCCACTATTTGCAAATTTATCTGGTGTATTATTTCCAGATACCATTCCAAGGTAATCAGCTGCAATAACATTTTTAGCATTAGCTATTGATACTGTAAAAGCTTTTCTTTTTCTTATATTTTTAACTGTTTTATGACTTTCAGTTAAATTAAGTATTACTTCATCTCTTTCAAACATTGTTCCCCATGCTGCATTCATAACGTCAATACTTCCATCATCATTATATGTTGCAATCATTAAAACAGGCATTGGAAATATTGCTTCAGTTGTTTTAATATTTCTTTTCATTTTCTTTTTCTCCTTTATTTTTCAAATTTTACTAATATACTATCATTCCCTAAATCGGGTAAATTATCTATATGACCAATTTTAGTATAACTATATGATGTATTAAATGATTTATAAAAGATAACTAGACAGTTATTCCCATATAGCATAACATCACCAGCTTCAATACGTTTTGGACTATATGAATTAGTTGGTAAAGAAGTATCTAAATAGATATATTTTTCATTACCATTTAATTCAGTCATATTTAATTCTAGAGGTAACATACTAATAAAACTTTTAACTGTTTCATTTTCTTCTAAATCAATTACATATTCTTGTTCATTTATTATTATCTTCACTGTATTAATCACCTCATTTGAATCATTAATTTTATTATTATGACAGCCTATAAGAATAAAAAGTGAAATTATTATTAATAAACTATACATTATTTTCATTTTGTAACTCCTAAAAATATTATGCTATCTTTTTCTCGTTAGACAAGCACCTATAATTGATCCTATAAAGATAAGTGGAGATATTCTCATAAAAAACCAAACAAAAGCATGAATACTAACTCCTAAAATAGCCGATTCTGATTTATTATAATCCCAATCCATATAAGTATTACCTAATATTATTAAACAAATAAAAATTAATACTAATATAATACATAATACTATAAAGAACCAGTGCCAAAATTTACGTTTACTTTCTTTTCTATTTGCTAATTGTAGATTAATTACTTCTAATTTCTGAGATATTTCTTTTAATTTTTCTGGATTATTAGAAGAAATGGTTTCTCCTAGTAATGTACTTACAGGAGTATCAAGTACTTCTGATATAGAAATAAGCATTTCTGAATCAGGTACAGATAAACCTGTTTCCCACTTTGATATTGTCTGTCTTACGACATTTAACTTAATACTTAATTCTTCTTGTGAAAGACCTTTTTGTTTTCTTAAAGACCTAATATTATCTTTTAACATTAAATTTTCTCCTTTCAACAAGATTATTTTATTATAAATAAGCCGTTGCTACAAGCAATGCATTTTAACATTTCTATAAAAAACAAAATCAAATGTTTTAGTATGATTATTTTTTTAATTTTTATTCAGATAATATTTTTATAGCATTTGCATATTTTTTATTTATAATAATTTCTTTAGGGGTTAAATGTTTTAGTCTTGTTTTATCAGAATTATGTTTCAAATCAGCCAATTTTACTTTTTTTGCTATAGGATTATCTTTAAGTTTTATTATGTATTCTTCATATGGCACATTTTTATCATGTGTTAAAAGTTTTAATGCTTCTATTACACTAGTTGAAAATTCTTTCTTTAAATCATCAAATGTAACATTTGTATCCTCAACAGCATCGTGCAATATTGCTACTATACACTCATCCTCCGTATCCATTAATTCTGCTAAATGAAATGGATGAAAAATATAAGGAATTCCAAATTTATCATTTTGACCCATGTGAGCATTGTATGCAATATTTATTGCCTTTCTTGTATTTTTTGTATATATCATTTAATCCTC
The DNA here is from genome assembly GCA_964652515.1 of uncultured Clostridium sp. Classification (GTDB taxonomy): domain Bacteria; phylum Bacillota_I; class Bacilli_A; order RF39; family UBA660; genus CAG-914. Next base: position 4,497 of record CAZZAK010000041.1, read on the forward strand.
CTAAAGAAAAATTAGCGACCATAAGATCTATCATAAACAGTGATTAATCTTTCTTTCATATTAATATTGTCTATATTTTTTCAACATTTTTAAACTCAATATAGGCCATTTTTATTCTCCTTCCAGAGTTTCCTTATTCTCCTATTTTATTTTAACACATATGAATTTTTTCACTATTTTTCTTTTAATCTCATTATATATTATTTTTATCATAATTAAAAGACTAGTTCAAAATATTCCAAAACAATAAATTTACAATATCTTAATATTACGATTGTTTTATTTACGAATCTTTATAATATCATCATCTGATAATTCACCAATTAATAGTGATGATTTAGGATTATGTTTATTATAATTATTATTAACTTGTTTCTCATCATAGTTAGCATAACAATACTTGCAGAAATGTTTACAAGAATTATATACTCCAATATCAACCATTTCTACACAATTACATGGAACATTTTTTCTAGCTTTCCATTTCTTATGTTTTTTACCTGTTAGTTTTAATGCAAGTTCTTTAGACATACATTCATCATGAATAAAACCATACTCTGTTAAATTGCGTACTTCAGCACATGTATGAACAATCATGTGATGTTTTTTTGCACTTTCACTAAAACTCAAACCAATTATCTTATAATCTTTTTCAGTTAATTGTCTATACTTTAATGTTTTATAATTATTTCTTACATTTTTATAATCATCAATAAATGATATTAAGATTTTACAAACATATCCATCTAATAGTTCACACAACTTATCAAATGCTTTAACGTGATAATCTAAGCTGTATTCATCACTTATAAAGATTGGATCATATCTTATTACAAGGTTTTCTTTTCCAATCACATTTGATAATTTCTTTATTGATTCTATCACATCTTTCTTAGATGGTATATTTGGTTCTATATCTTTTTTGTATGATGTTAAAGTAATATGAAAATATACTTTCTTTTTAATATCTTTTAGTTTTTCTAATATAGGAGTGGGATTCTTTGTACAGAAGAATAATAGGTCTACATCATCCATCATAATTCTACTAACCATCTTAGGATTAAAAGGATTCCTAACATCAATAAATCCTTCATCTAACCGGTTCATTAACCAATCAGAATAAAAAGCAACTATATCAGTTCTGCCACTCATATTTAATATCACATTACACCATCCATATATTAATTATATTTTAATGTTTTTAAACATCTAGAGATTATTTAACATATTCATTGATTATATCTACTAATTCTTTTGTATGAGTATTAGCTATATCATGACCTCCGCCAGTAATCAGATGTATCCTGTTTTTAATATTAGAATTAGCAAGCTTTAGCATTCTATCTGGATCAACCATATCATCCTTTTCACCATATATAATTATATAATCTTCAATATTAAATTCTTTTAAAATATCAGCAAGTTCTATTCTGACAATAGATTGATAAGTATTTCTTAAAAATTTAGTACCATAAACCATTTCAGGTACCTTAACCTTATGAATTAAATAGAAGTCTCTGATACAATTTCTTATAGGTGATAATATTTTCGGTGTTTTAATAAACCTTTTTGAATTATTATGATTTCTAATTAAAGCTGGAGAAACAAGTATTAACTTAACATCTCCGTACTTTTTTAAATATGTAACTGCTACAGCTCCACCAAATGAATATCCCAATATATAATCTGGATAATAATCATTTTTGACAATATATTCATGTATGTAATCAGCATAATCTTCAATTGTATATTTTTTCACATTAGGTTCTTTTTGTAATCCAAACCCTGGTAAATCAGGTCTTTTCACTATGTAATATTTTTCTAATTCATTTATAAACTTTGTGCGATTATTCCAAGCTTCTTTATCTACTCTTCCATAGTAGTTGTCATAATCCCATCCATGTATTAATAATATCTTTTTCATATATCTATCCTATCTAAATTTTCTATATTAAATTCATCATATTTACGATAAAAGCTGCCATAATGATAAAAAATTTGAGTATCTTTATCAATATTTTTTATAAAATCATGATTTGATACAATCTCAACATTATCAGATTTTAAAACGTCTAGATTTTTTAAATCATCAAACAAATAAACTTTATCAAATCTATTAAAGTATTGTGGATATTTACTATAATCTTCATCTTCTTCCCCACCCAATGTTAAATATCTGATGACTAATACGGCTTTATCATAAAAATGATTTGTGAATAAACTAAATCTTGCAACCCCTGATACCTCTCCATCAAATATTATTTCTTTACCAAATAAAATATTCCTATTTACTCTATTTTCTACTGGGACTGAATTATTTAGTCTTTCTAATATTAATTCTTCAGGAATATTTAATATTTTTCCAACATAATATGCTGCTCCAAACTCTAATTTTGATATGTATGTCTTTATATATAAATTAATATTGGGATTCAACTTAGAAATATCATATACTTCTTTAACTTTTGAATCCATTTGATAATTATCATAAATCATTTTATTATCAATAAACTTAATCTTACTTAATTCTTTATCTTCCATATTAATCAAGGCATATTTAGAGTATCTAAATACTTCTGTCTTACAGATAGTAATATCTCTTACATTATTAATATTATCTATTCCTAAATGTTCTGGAACTATATCTAAGCAAATACTTATTATTGGTTTCAATGTATCACTAAAATATTTAACATGATGTCTAAAAAACATTCCTGCTTCTAATACCAAATATTTTATATCATTAGTTAAATAATTAATAATATTTGTTTTTAAAATAATTGGTGTTATTCTCTTTGAATAAATTCTAAGTACATTATCACTTATGACATCTTTTATTAATCCAACAGTAGTTGTTTTTCCTACACTACCTGTTACTAATATAGTTTCAAAAGTTCTATTTTTAATTATGTAATCAAATAATTTATCTACACTTTCCATAATATCTTTAACAACGATTACTTTTATTTTATCATTAGTTAAATTACTATATGTCTCTTTATCTAAGACATAAGTGAATTCTGGATGTTCATTGCTATATTCGTTTACTTTTTTTCTTGTATCAGAATTCATAGGATACCATCCACCCGAATCATCATCCATATTTAAGTATATTGGAAAATATAATACACTACTTTCCTCAGGAGAATCAATGTATTTTACTGTTTTAATAAAATTAAATTTCATATCTTCATTGATATTTACTGTCTTTTCTATTTTTAAAATTTTTTCAAGTTCATAATAACTTAATATATTTTGTTTCATATTATCACACCCTATATCGATTATATCATAAAATTATCCCTATTTGTTATCTTAATTAAATCTTCACTTATTTTAACTTTTAAAATATGATAATCTAAAACTGATCTAAAGACTTTTTTCAAATAATTTTTAGAAAAATTAAAAAAACTGCAACCCCTTATTTTATGCGGGTTTGCAGGCTTATTTACCACAACATCGTTTATATTTGCGACCACTGCCACATGGTAAAACATTAAAACAACCAGGTAATTTTTTCCTTTTAAATTGGTGTTTTTTATTTTAAATTTATAATTTTTTACTCAATAATTGTAAGTTTTTATTCAACAGCTTACCTAAAAACTTATCTAAAAAATTGATTTTATATTTATAGTTTCTTGCTTGAAGAATTTGTAAATCCATATATAGGACTTGAATAGTTCCTATTAAAAAGTCTCTCCTCAAATTCAGTATATTCATCTCCATGTCTACTAATCATATTCATTTTAAATTTTTCAGGACTATAATTTTCCATATCAAAATAATCATTCTGTTTATATACGTTAAAGAATAAATCTGTTAAATCTAAATCAACTAATGTATTAATTCCACTTTGTAATGCAACCTCAGCTACTCTTTTGACACAATCCATAACATGATAACCACCAACAACTAATTCATCTACAGGTTCAAGTTGTTCTATTAAAAATCTTTCATTAGGATATTTAGGTATAAAGTTTTTCTTTTCATTACCGTTTTCATCATAAGCACTAGCCTCTGAAAAAGGAATATCAGTATATATTATTTTATCTCTATCTTTTTGTTCAATACCATATAATTCTCTATCAGGATATAAAGCAAATACGACTTGATAACCTTTTTCTCTATATCTTTTATCTATTGTAGCATTTAGAATAGGTAAAGGTCTTGGAACATTCCATTCATCATATAATTTATCATCATGAAATAAAAACATATTCGTAAATTCTTTTATTGGATATAAATATAAAAATACTTTTTGCATAAAATAACCACCTACATTTAATTATACCATAACACAGATTTTTATGGTTCATTTAGCCAAAAAAACTTATCTAAAACTTATCTAAAACTTATCTAAAACTTATCTAAAACTTATCTAAACGCCTTTTTTGAGGTAAAAATACCTAAAAATTGTAAGTAGCAAAAACTCGCAAGCCCTTTATTTATAAGACTTTGCGAGTTTATTTTCCGCAACACATTTTGTACTTGCGTCCACTGCCACATGGTGTCCATTTAAAACTACTGTGTATTTTTTTCTTTTAATGTGTTCTTTCTTACTCAAAATGTTAAATAGTTTACTCATAAATTTTAATAAAGTTATGTCTAATTTTCTAACATTGCTGTTTAAACGTATGTAAAAACTTATGTAAAAAGCAGTCATTATGACTGCTCGTAAAATCTTAATCTTCCGATCATTTATGATTTAACTTTTTTGTTAAAATATAAAGTATATCCTAAACATAGAATTATCAATATAATACTACTTATTACTGTACTTTTCCCTGTTGAAAAAATATTTAATGCATTAAATATCCCATGAAAAATAATGCAAGGAATAAGTGATTTACTTTTATAGAATACCATAACTAGCATATATCCAATTGCTATTGCATAACATACTTGTAATAAGGTTGGAACGA
>CAZZAK010000042.1:0-9382 GCA_964652515.1 uncultured Clostridium sp.
TTTAATATTTTTAAAATATAATTAATTAGAAGTAATTACAAATACTTCTTTTTTTTGTTATATAACGGAGATTGATGGATGAGGAATTTTTAAAAAGTCTTGGTGTTCGTAATGATAATAGGGAAAGAAAAATGTAATTTTGATTATCTTTTGATAATCTTTTTTTTACATTTTTTTTAGAATAAAAATGTATAATTAAATATATTATGATACTAATGTGATATTAATATGATATAATTATAATGAGGTGTAATATGCGAGTTGTTATTAGTGCTGGTGGTACAGGAGGACATATATATCCTGCTGTAGCTATTATAAATAAAATTAAGGAACATGAACCTAAAAGTGATTTTTTATATATTGGAACTACTAATAGAATGGAAAAAGACATTATTCCTCAGATGGGAATTAGATTTGAGGGAATAGAAATTGGTGGTATTCAAAGAAAACTTTTATGGAAAAATTTTAGCGTTTTGAAAAAGTTTTTTGCAGCTAGGCGTAAATGTTTAGAGCTAATTCGCGAATTTGATCCTGATATAGTTATTGGAGTAGGTGGTTATGTTACTGCTCCAGTAATATGGGCTGGCCATAAACTTGGTAAAAAGACATTTATTCATGAACAAAATTCTGTTGTTGGTTTATCTAATAAATATTTATCTAAAATTGTTGATAGAGTTGGTGTTTCTTTTGAGTCAACAGTTAATTGTTTTCCTAAGGGGAAAGCAACATTTACTGGTAATCCATGTAGTGAAAAGGCTTTAAAAATGCCTAAGGCTAATAAAAAAGACTTTGGTTTATCTTCAGATAAGAAACTTGTTTTAATTGTTATGGGTAGTTTAGGTAGTGCTTCTGTTAATGATAAGATATTTTCTTTTATAGATAAATTTAAAGATAAGGACTATGAAGTTATGTTTGTCACTGGTAATGATTATTATAAAAAAATTACTAATTTGAATATTTCTGAAAATATAAAAATTGTTCCTTATATTAATGATATGCCATCTTTAATGAAGGAAACAGATTTAATTGTTACTAGGGCGGGAGCTAGTACAATGAGTGAAATTACTGCTTTAGAATTGCCTGCTATATTTATACCTAGTCCATATGTTCCTAATAATCATCAATATAAAAATGCTATGGATTTGGTTAGTAAGGGAGCAAGCTTATTACTTGAAGAAAAGAATTTGAATGGCGATTCTTTGATTTCTTTAATTGATGAGACTTTAAATAATGATAAAAAATATAAAGAAATTAAGAAAAATCTTCATAATGCTGGGATAAAGAATAGTGGGGAAATAATATATAAAATATTAAAGGATATGATAAAAAATGATAAAAGATTTTTTTAATAGTAATGGTATAGAATATGAATATTCTGTGTCTTTAAAAAAATATAATACTTATAAGGTTGATTCTAAGGCTATGTATGTTTGTTTTCCTAGTAATATGATAGAATTAAAGGAATTAATTAAATTCTTAAAAAAAGAAAAATATAAATATTTAATTTTGGGCAATGGTTCTAATGTAGTATTTGCGTTTGATTATTATGATGGCGTTATAATTAAATTGGATAAATTCAATGAATTGAGGATAGATGGTAACGTTGTTACTGTTGGTGCAGGTTATTCTTTAATTAAACTATCAATGGAGGCAATTAATAATTCTTTAGCAGGTTTAGAATTTGCAGCTGGTATACCTGGTTCTGTTGGTGCTTCTGCTGCGATGAATGCTGGTGCTTATAATTCTTCAATGAGTGATATTGTTAGGGAAGTAAAAGTTATGGATGATACTGGCAATACTTTGACTTTAACTAATAAGGAATTAGAATATGGGTATCGAACTTCTTATTTGAAAGATCATAAAGAATATATTGTTTTGGAAGTGGTTCTTGATTTATCTTTTGGTGATAAGGAAGAACTTTTAAGTATAGTTAGTGATCGTAGGAGTAGACGAATGGATACTCAGCCTTTGGATAAGCCAAGTGCTGGCAGTGTATTTAGAAATCCTGAGGGAATGTATGCTGGTGCTTTAATTGAAAACTGTGGATTAAAAGGATATAGGATAAATGATGCTATGGTATCTGATAAACATGCTAATTTTATTGTTAATGTTGGTAATGCTAGTGGTAAGGATATCGAGGAACTGATATATTATATTAAGGATAAAGTCTTAGAAAAGTATAATGTGGAATTAAAATATGAACAAATAATAATAAAATAGGGGAATACTTATGGAAAAGAAACGATTAAAAGTAAAAGTTAAGAAGAGAAAGTTGAATTTAAAAAAAGTATTGTTATTTTTAATAATAGCGTTTCTTTTATATTCCGTTATTATGAAAATGATATCTTCTAGAATAAAGAATATTTATGTTATGAATAATGAAATTGTTTCTGATAAAGAAATTTTAGAAGATTTAGAAATTATTGATTATCCATCTTTTTATGATGGAATAGTTGGTATTAAGAAAAGATTAAGTAATCCATATATAAAAAAAGTAGAAGTTAAAAGAAAATTTGGTAATAGATTATATCTTAATATTGTTGAATATAAGCCTCTGGCTTTATATAATGATAAGATTTTATTAGAAAATGGTTCGCTTCTAAATAATATGTATAATATAGATTATGTTCCATATTTAGTCAATGATATAACTGTTGTTTTTGATAATTTTGTTAGTTCTTTTACTGTATTGGATAGAAATATATTATATAGAATATCTGAGATTAAATATGTTCCGACTGATGTTGATTCTGAAAGATTTTTGTTGTATATGACTGATGGTAATAGTGTTTATATTACTTTAAATAAGATTAATAAATTGAATAAATATGATATTATTCTTCAAAAAATGGCAGGTAAAAAAGGAATTGTATATTTGGACTCAGGAGATTATGTAGAAATAAAACATTGACATAAAATAATTGATATAATATAATTAATTTATAAAGGTAGGTGCTTTATGTTTAAAAAAATGAATAAAAAAGGACAAACTTTAGTAGAATATATTTTGATTGTTTCACTTGTAGCTGTTTTAGCTATTGCTTTGGTTAAAATATTTGGTGGCTATTTAAAGGATACTGTTACGAAGACTAGCTGTGAAATGATGGGAAAGACCTATGTTGAAGGCACAAAAGTTGGAGAAGCTTATTGTGAGGGTGATGAGAATAGATTAGGATAGATATATTTTATCCTTTTTAAGTAAGAACTAAAATTAGTTCTTTTTCTTTACTATAAATTCTAATTATGCTAAAATTATAGTAGTAAAGTAGGTGATAAAGTGAGAAAAAATGTTTTGACTTTTTTGGCAATAATAGTTATTTTAGTTAGCCTACTTGGATTTACATATTCTTATGAAGTTACGGATGATAGTGTTGTTAAATTTTCTTTGATTGGTCCTTCTACATTGTATTTAGAAGTAAATAGTAATTATGAAGAGAGTGGAATTATTTGTAAATATGGCAATGTTGATGTATCTGATCAGGTTAAAATAGATTCAAGTGGGGTCAATATTTCTAAAATTGGTGATTATAAAGTCAAGTATTCTTATTTTGTTCATGATAGAGAGGAATACGTTTATAGAGTTGTTAAAGTTATTGATAGTACAAAACCTATTATAACATTGCAGGGCAATATAGATGAGGCTGTATTAATATATGGAACGTATGTTGAAGCTGGTTATACGGCTAGCGATAATTATGATGGTGATATAACTAAAGATGTTAAAGTTAAAGGATCCGTTAATACTCAAAAAGAGGGAATATATAAAATAACTTATGAGGTAACTGATTCTAGTAATAATAAAACAACTGTGATAAGAAATGTTTCTGTTAAAAAGCCGGTTATAACAATTGAAAATTATGAGTCTAATATAGTTACATCATCTTCTTATAATGTTTATAAGTATTCTAATACTATAATAAAAAATTCTTTTAATAAAAATGGTGTTTCTATAGATGGATATGTTAAAAATGATAGTGATAATTTTAAGATTAAATTTTTAAATATTACTAATAAGGATGAATATATCTTTAATATGGAAAAAATAAGAAGTAATTATTATAGTGGTAATTTGGATTTGACTACTATTCCTTATGGTACTTATGATGTTTATGTTGTCGGAAATGGTGAAGAAAGATTACAGAATGGTTTATCTAATTTGACTAGGATAGTTCGTAGTAGAATCTTGGATAAATTAATTACTTTTGTTTATGAAGATACTAAGGTTAGGGTGTTAGTGGAAAAATTTAAATATCAGTATGATTTTGTTATAGATCCAGGACATGGTGGTAGTGAAAGTGGGGCTGCTAATGGTGTTATTGAAGAAAAAACTATGAATTTAAAGCAGTCTTTATATGAAAAGTGTAGATATGAACAAATGGGCTATAGAGTGTATTTAACTAGGTATAAAGATACTTCAGTGGAGACATTGGGTAATAATCAGATGCTTGAATTACAAAGGAGAGCTTTAACTATTGGATATTATGGTTCAGTTTCTAAGGTTACTTATAGTAATCATCATAATGCTGTTAATAATACTAGTGCTAGGGGATTTGAAATATTAGTTTCAAATAATGCTTCTGAAGAAGATTTAAGGGTTAATAAAGAATTATACTATAAATATTTAAAATATTATGGATTAGAGGAGAGTAGAAGAATATATTCTAGAGATTTAGATACTGGTGATATATATGATAAGACTGATAATAGGACATATCCATATGATGATTATTATGCTGTAATTAGAATACCTAGACAATTATTTAATACTTATGTTACTATTTATGAACCTATTTATATTAGTAATCCTCGTGAGTTTAACTGGTATTGGATAAATAAAAAAATAATTGATACTACGGAGATAAAGATTAAGACATATGTTCTTTATTTGGGTGGTAAATATGATGAAGACACTTCTTCTTGCTTAAAAATACTTAACTAGTATAAAAATAAAATATATGCATAATATATAGTAGTGATTTATATGAAAAAGATAGATTTTAAATTGTTATTATATATTATTGGTGTAACATTTTTAGTTGGTAATTTATTTGCTTTTACTATTATTAAAAATATGGATATATATAGGTCCTTAAATAAGCCTTTTGAGGTTCCTATGATAGTATTTCCTATTGTATGGAGTATTTTATATATACTTATGAGTTATTCTTTATACAGGGTAATAAAAGGGGATAGTTTTGATATAGAAAAATCTTTAATTATATATATATTGAATTTAATATTTAATTCAGTATGGACTTTGATATATTTTGGTTTCTTTAAATATTTATTTGCTTTTATATGGCTATTGATTCTTATTGTGATAGTGGTAATAATGATTATCAATTTTTATAGAAAAGATAAGATAGCAGGGTTAATAAATATTCCTTATTTGTTATGGCTTATATTTGCGGCATATTTAAATTATTCTATTTATTTATTAAATTAAAAAAGGAAAATTATTTTCCTTTTTTAAATACAAATATTTTACTAGATATATAGTTTAAGATAATTATTACTATTTGGATTATTGGTTTAATTATTTTATCATTTAATTCTAATTTGTTTACTAATACATACATAGATATTATTTCTAATATTAGGGTAAGTAGTCTATATTTATAAAAATCTATTATTTCTTTTGTTTTAGATTGATTAATACTTTTGAATACATATTTTCTATTTGTAATATATGCAAATGCTACACAAGTAAACCATGATATGATGTTGGCTAGTAGTAAGAGAATTGGTTTATTAGGATTTAAAATTGTAGTTGTTAGCAGGTAATAGGTTAATAGATTAACAATTGTTGTTAGTACCCCAAAAAACAAATATAAAATTATTTCCTTGTAATTATTAATTATTTTCATTATCAATATTACTTTCTTTTACTATATATATAGGTCTGTTTTTTGTTTCTAAATATGTTTTTGATAAGTATTCACCGATTATTCCAAGTGATAATAATTGGACACCACTTAGAAATAATATTATACATGCTAGACTTGGCCATCCGTTTACTGGGTCTCCCCATATTAGTGTTTTGGCAATTATTATGATTATGGCAATAAAGGCTACTATCATGAGGCAAAGTCCTAAAATACTGGAAAAAATTAATGGAGTGGTAGAAAAGGCTGTTATTCCGTCTATGGCATAACTGATTAATTTTTTTATGTTTATTTTAGATTTTCCTTTTTTCCTTTCAATGTTTTCATATTCTAACCATTTTGTATTAAATCCTACCCAGCCAAATATTCCTTTGGAGAATCTATTGTATTCAGATATTTTTAAAATAGAATTAACTACTTGTCTTGTCATCATTCTATAATCTCTTGCTCCTGGTGTAATATTGGCGTCACTCATTTTGTTTATGATTTTATAGAAACTTTTGGCACCGATAGTTTTTATTATGTTTTCTCCTTTTCTTGTAGTTCTTCTTGTTCCGCATATATCATAATTTTCTTTTTCAATAGCATCTAACATGTCTTTTAATAATGAAGGAGGATCTTGTAAGTCTACATCCATAACTACTACTAAATCTCCTTTAGCATTTTTTAGACCGGCATATATTCCTGCTTCTTTGAAAAAGTTTCTTGAAAATGATATATATTTGATATTTTTATCGTTTTTACATAATTTTTTTATTTCATTTAATGTATTGTCTATGCTTCCATCATTGATAAAAATTATTTCATATGTTATTCTTTTAGATAATTTTTTTATTTCTTTTAATACTTCTTCGTAGAATAAGCTTATATTATCTTCTTCATTATAGCATGGGACTATGATGCTTAATTTTTTCATATTATCACCAATTTCATTATAACACATATTAGTTATATTTATAAAAAATGTTGAAGATTGTTTATATAAATGATATAATTAATCAAAGAGGATAGAAATGAAAAAAGTATTAGATGTGTTTAAAAATAATTTTAAAGTTATTAAAAAAAGTAAATTGATTATTTTGTTTATTTTAACTTCTTTGATTAATTCTTTCATGTTAAGAGGACTTACAAGTGGTAATATTCTTAGTATAAAGGCTTTTTTGGTTGATTTGGTATTATTAATTTTATTATCATATATTTCTGTTTTTTTAAAACCTAGAGAGAGATTTACATATTTTTTAATATGGGAAATAATATTTACAGTGATATGTGTTATTAATTCAATTTATTATACATATTATAGTTCTTATGTCTCAATATCTTTGCTTGCTACTTCTGTTTTTGTTAAAGATGTTGGAGATGCGGTAGTGGAAAATGTATTTCAAATTAAAGATTTACTATATTTGATACCTTTTGCTATGTATATCATTATATATATTAAGATCAAAAAGACTAGTGTTAATAGTGTTACCAAAGAGGATAAGAAGAAATATACATTTGTGGCTGTTACTTTAGAAATGGTTGCTGTTTTATCTGCTCTATTTATGCTAACTAAAACAGATTGGAGTAGGTTTATTAAGTTATGGAACAGGGTGGCTGTTGCCGATTCTTATGGTATATATACTTATCAGTTAAATGATATAGTGGTTAGTCTAAAACCTGGGTTTAATAATATTTTTGGTCATGATAAAGCTTTAAAAGAAGTTAAAGAGTATTATGAAAGTAGAGATGATAATGTTACTAAGAATAAATATACTAATATATTTGAAGGTATGAATGTTATTGCTATTCATGCTGAGAGTTTACAAACGTTTACTTTGGGACTTAAGGTTAATAATATTGAGATTACTCCAAATTTAAATAAGTTATCAAAAGAAGGATTATTCTTTAATAATTTTTATGCACAGGTAGGAGTTGGTACTAGTAGTGATTCAGAATTTACTTATTCTACTTCAATGATGCCATCAAATAATGGCACAGTGTTTGTTAATTATTATAATAATGAATATTCTTCTATTCAGAAATTATTAGTTGATAAAGGATATTATACTTTTAGTATGCATGGTAATGTTGGAGATTTTTGGAATAGACAAACGATGCATAAAAATTTGGGATATAAAAAATTCTATTCTAAATCTTCTTATGATATAGATGAAGTGTATGGATTGGGATTATCTGATAAATCTTTCTTTAGACAATCTGTTCCTAAAATAAAGGAAATAGCTAGTAATAATAATCCATTCTACGGTTTATTAATTACATTAACAAACCATACTCCATGGCCTGATACGGATAAATATAGTGATTTAGATTTTACTAAGACGGTTAATGTAAATGGTGAAGAGGTTACAAGGGATTATCTTGAGGGAACAACAATGGGTTATTATTTAAAGGCTGTTAACTATATGGATAGTGCGTTTGGAGAATTTATTAGTGCTTTAGATAAGGAAGGATTGTTAGATAATACAGTTGTTGTTATATATGGCGATCATGATGCTAGAATTGGTAAAAAGTATTATGATATCCTTTATAATTATGATCCTTATACTGATAGTATAATTCCTACTGATGATGATAAGTATGTACCTGTTGATTCTTATAGATATGAATTAAATAGAAAAGTTCCATTTATTATATGGACTAAGAATAAGAAATTTAATCAAACGATTAGTACTCCAATGGGTATGATTGATGTTCTTCCAACTTTGGGTAATATGTTAAATATTAGAAGTAAGTATCAACTTGGTAATGACGTAATGAGCATTAAAAATGGTGATAATACTGTTGTGTTTAAGGATGGGTCTTATCTTACTAACAAGATATATTATAATTCTAAAACAGGGGAAATATATCCTATTAGTAATGAGGTTATAAGTGAAGACTATATTAGTAAGCATAGCGATTATGCTAGTCAGATTATAGATGTTTCTAATAATATTATTACTTATAATTTGTTGAAAGAATTAGAAACTAAATAATGTAGAATATTAAAAACTGTAAAATTACATTTACAGTTTTTTCAAACAATTGTTTGCAAAAAGTATTGACAAAACTATTTATATACGTTATAATGAAATTACAATTAAGGAGGAAAAATGACAAAAAACACAGAGAAGGATAAAGCATTAGCTCAAGTATTAGCTGATATTGAGAAACAATTTGGTAAGGGTTCAATTATGAAATTGGGAGATCATGAAGATAGAAAAATAGATGTTTGCTCTAGTGGTTCTATTTCATTAGATATTGCTTTAGGAGTTGGTGGTTATCCAAAAGGTAGAATTATAGAAATATATGGTCCAGAATCTTCTGGTAAAACAACGTTTGCTCTTCATGCTATCGCTGAAGTTCAAAAAGAGGGTGGAAGGGCAGCATTTATTGATGCTGAACATTCTTTGGATCCTGTTTATGCTTCTCATTTAGGAGTAGATATTAATGAACTTTTATTATCTCAACCTGATACTGGAGAGCAGGCATTAGAAATATGTGATGCTTTAGTT
>CAZZAK010000043.1:0-9341 GCA_964652515.1 uncultured Clostridium sp.
AGTTACTTTTGATATTATTAGGGAGAATTATAAGACTAAATATAAGAATAATATTTCTAATAATGATGATTTGAAGGAATTATTAAATATAAGTATTAGAAGATGTTTAAATAGAACTATATTAACTACTGTAACTACTATTATTCCTGTTATAATGATGATATTTTTTGGAGCTAATGAGATATTTGAATTTAATATGGCATTACTTATTGGCTTTATAGCTGGTACTTATTCATCTATATTTATTTCTAATACTATTTGGTATTATTTGGAAAAAAGGAGAATAAATAGACCTAAGGAAAATGATGATGATGAACTTAGTGAACTTAAGGTAAGGGGAATTAATTGTTAGTATGAATAATGATGTTAGTATTGAATTGCTTTTAGATAAAGTAAGGGAATATAATGACAATGATAAAGAACTTAGTATGATAAAGAAAGCATATAATTATGCTTATAAGAAACATATTAATCAAAAAAGAATAACCGGTGATGATTATATTATTCATCCTTTGAACGTTGCATTAATATTAACTGATTTAAATGCTGATTATATGGCTATTTGTGCGGCCTTACTTCATGATACTATTGAAGACGCTGGTAGTAGTGTATCAGAATTAGAAAGATTATTTGGTATTGAAATAGCATCTTTGGTAGATAGTGTTACAGAAATTAATAAAATTAATTTTAAATCCTCTGATGATGCTGAGGCTGCTAATCAGAGAAAAATATTGGTAGGTATGGCTAATGATGTTAGGGTACTTATGATAAAGATGGCTGATAGATTACATAATATGCGTACGTTATATGTTTTTTCAGAGGAAAAACAAAAGAAGAAGGCTAAAGAAACTTTAGAAATATTGACTCCTGTTGCTCATAGATTAGGTATATATAAAATTAAGAGTGAATTAGAAGATTTATCTTTACGTTATTATAATCCTGATGCTTATTTTGATATCGTTGAGAAACTTAATCTTAAGAAAAGTGAGATGGATAGTTCAATAGGCAAGATGTTAGATGAAGTAAGTAAGTTACTTAATGAGCATAATATATCTCATGAAATTAAGGGTAGAAGTAAGGGAATTTATAGTATATATAATAAATTAAGTAAAGGAAGAAAATTTGAAGATATTTATGATATATTGGCTTTAAGAGTACTTGTTAATACGGAACAAGAATGTTATTTAGCTATGGGACTTATTCATTCTAAATATAAGCCTGTTCCTAATAGGTTTAAGGACTTTATAGCTATGCCTAAGACAAATTTATATCAGTCTTTACATACTACTGTATTTGGTATAGATGGTAATTTGTTTGAAATACAGATTAGAACTTACGATATGGATAAGATTGCGGAATATGGTATTGCTTCTCATTGGTCGTATAAAGAAAAAACGGATGGAACTAGGAAAGATTATACAGATAAGAAGTTAGAAATATTTAGAAATATTATTGAGTTAAATGAGTCTTCTGGAACTCCTACGGAGTTTATTAGTAATGTTAAGAATGATATTTTGTTTAATGATTCTATCTATGTATATACTCCGAAAGGAGATGTTGTAGAGCTTCCAAAAGGATCTACTACTGTAGATTTTGCTTATCATGTGCATAGTGAGGTTGGTAATACGATGGTTATGGCTTATGTTAATGATAAAGAAGTATCTTTTGATACTGTTTTAAATAATGGTGATATTGTCAAGATTATTACTAATGTTACTGGAATTCCTGATAGGAATTGGTTAGATTTTGTTATTACAAATCAAGCTAAGAATAGAATAAAAGAATATTATTCTAAGATAGATAAAGATAATAGAATAAATAATGGTAAAGAAATATTTAATAATATTTTAGTTAGTGCTAAATTATCATTACTTGATATAGAAAAATATCAAGAAAAGATTATTAATAGTTATAATTTAGAAGATATTAATGATTTATATATAGGTTTATCTAATAATAAATACTCTAGTTCTAGCTTAATTAAATTACTTACTAAAAAAGAAAGAACAAAAAGAATTATTAGAAATAAAGATTTATTATTTAATGGAAATTATAATTATACAATAAGTAAGTGCTGTTATCCATTACCTATGGATAATATAGTAGGATATATAGATAAGAATAATACAATACTAGTACATAGAACTAATTGTAATCATGAGATTAATTCTAATATGAAAAATATTGAAATTAAATGGAATGATAATACTTCAGATAAATACTATTCTAAGTTATTAATATCATCTATGAATGAAAAATTATATGATATATTAGATATTTTAAAGAATAATAATATTGTATTAGATAATATGTCTACTTTAAATAAGGGTAGTTTAAAAGTATATTCTTTTATGATAATGATTTCTAATAAAAATGAGCTAGATACTTTAATCAGAAAATTATATGAAATAGATGGCGTTAGTAGAATAGAAAGAGCAATGGAATAAACGTTGCTTTTTTATTATGTAAAATTAAATAAATTGTATGAAAACAATTTAAAGGATAGTAAAAATATGATATATTAATAATAGAGGGATTATATGAAAAAGACTAAGTTAGATAAAACTTTAATGATTTTGATGATAATATTTAGTGTTTTTGGATTGATTATGGTACTTAGTGCATCTAGTATGTCATCTTATATGAGATATCATAACACTATTTATAATTATTTTATTAAACAAGGTATATTTATGTTTATTGGAATAATATCATTTCTTATTGCACTATATTTTCCTAGTAAATTATTTAAGAAGACTTCTTTTGGTATTGTGATAATTTTAACTATAGCTTTAGCTGGACTTCTTGTATATGGTG
Organism: uncultured Clostridium sp.; assembly: GCA_964652515.1. Classification (GTDB taxonomy): domain Bacteria; phylum Bacillota_I; class Bacilli_A; order RF39; family UBA660; genus CAG-914. Next base: position 2,818 of record CAZZAK010000043.1, read on the forward strand.
AACATTATGCTACTGCTAAAAGTTGGTATTATATTGGTCCTTTTTCTGTTCAGCCTTCAGAATTTATAAAAGTGTTTATAATATTATATTTGGCTAATTATTATGGGAATAATATTGATAGATTAGATAATCAATGGTCTTTGATTAAACCGATAATACCTTGTGTTATTATCTTCTTTTTGATAGCAATGCAACCAGATTTTGGAACAGCGTTTATTATTTTGCTTATTGTTTTAAGTATATTTTATGCTATTCCCTTGAGAAATAATTCAGGAAGAAAAATGATTAGTAAATTACTATTAGTATCAATATTATCTATTGCTATATATGCTATACTAACTGGTGGCTCATTTTTACGTGATTACCAGTTGCAGAGATTTAATTTTATAAATCCTTGTGATAGATATCAAGAAGAATCTGGATATCAATTATGCAATAGTTTAATTGCTTTTAAGAATGGTGGATTACTAGGTAAGGGTATTGGTGAGAGTACACAGAAGTTTATGTATCTACCCGAGGCTCATACAGACTTTATTTTCCCTATAATAGTGGAAGAATGGGGCCTTCTAGTTGGTATTGTTATAATTACTTTATATGGATATATGATATATACTATAATGCGAATAAGTAGAGAAACTAATAATCTTAGTAGTTCTATTTTGGTTTTTGGTATCGGAATATATTTTCTTAGTCATATTGTTATTAATTTAGTGGGTGTTATGGGTATAGGACCTTTAACAGGTGTTCCTTTGCCATTTTTATCATATGGTGGATCATATACTATTACTATTTTCTTTGCTATGGGGCTTATTCAGAGAGTACATTATGAAGGGTATTTGCAGGAGAGAAAAAGGCAAAATTCTAAATAAAATTTAGAATTTTTTTTTGATTAAAATTTACCAAAAATAGAGCTGTAAAGTATGTGTAAAATCTATTGATATAAAGGCTTTTTATGTTAAAATATTAAGACAAGAAAAGGAAGTGATTGCTTTATTATTTATGTGTTTATAATAATAAAGTAATCATCTTTTTTATGGAGGTAAATACTATGGTTGAATCTAACTTGCCTTTAATATTTTTAAAAGAAGTGGTTTTACTTCCGTTTAATGAAATTAGAATAGAAGTTAGTTCTAATAGAGATAAGGAAGTTATTAATTATGCTGATTCTAAGTGTAATGGATATATACTTTGTATTAATTTAGAAGATAATAGAGAAGAAAATCCTAGTATTAGAGCTTTGCCTAAGATAGGGATATTGGCTAAAATAAAATCTAAAATTGAATTATCTAATGGTGTTATTCGATTGGTTTTAATTGGTATAGATAGGGTAGAAGTATTAAATTATTCTGAGGATGATAATAATATTACGCATGCTTTTGTTATTCCTACTAAAGAATATGATTATAGTTTAGAAGAGGCTAATGCTTTAAGAAGAATACTTCTCAAAAAATTAGATGAATATATAGAAATTAGTCCATATGTATCTAATAATGTTCTTGGTAGAATTAGTGGTGTTAATAATATTAGTAGATTATCTGATATTATTGTATATGAATTGCCTTTAGAGTATTTAGAAAAATTAAAATATATTACTACATCTAGTTCTATATCTAGATTGAGATATTTAGTAGAAGATCTTAACAAGGAAATTGAAACTGTCAAGTTAGAAACAGATATTGAATCTAATTTAAAAGATAGATTGGATATCGAACAGAAAAAATATATTTTAAGAGAAAAAATTAAACTAATTAGAGAAGAATTAGAAGAAGATAATCAAAGGGAAACAGATATAGATAATATTAGAAATAGATTATCAAATGGTGATTATCCAGAACATATTAAGAATAGAATTAATATTGAATTAAAGAGATATCAGGTTTTATATGAACATGAACCAGAAATATCTTTGGTTAGAAATTATTTAGATTGGTTAATTAATTTACCATATAATAATAGGACAGAGGATAATAGAGATATTAAATTGGTTAAAGAAAGACTTGATTCTTCACATTATGGATTATCTGATATTAAAGAGAGAGTTTTAGAATATTTAGTTGTTTCTGATAGGGTAAATAATGCCCCAATTATATGTTTAGTTGGTCCTCCTGGTGTTGGTAAAAGTACAATGGCACGTAGTATAGCAGACGCTATGAATAAAAAATTTGTTAAATTAAGTGTTGGAGGGTTAGATGATAGTTCCACATTAGTTGGTCATAGAAAGACTTATATTGGTTCTTATCCTGGTAAAATTATTCAATTAATTAGAAAATGTGGAAGTAACAATCCTTTATTTTTAATAGATGAGGTAGATAAGATTAACAGTAATTCTAAAGGAGATCCTGCTTCGGTATTATTAGACATTTTAGATAAAGAACAGAACAGTAGATTTCAAGATAATTATTTAGAAGAGGAGTTTGATTTATCTAATGTTTTATTTATGCTGACTGCTAATGATGTAAATAAAATTCCTGAACCACTTCGTGATAGATTAGAAATTATTTATATATCTAGTTATACGATAGAAGAAAAAATAGAGATAGCTCTAAATTATATTATTCCTAAATTAAAGAAAGAATATTTATTTACTAGTATAGAATTTAGTAGGGAAGCATTACTTGATATTATTAACTATTATACTAAGGAATCGGGTGTTAGAGAATTAGAGAGAATGATAACTAAAATATTTAGAAAAATTATTCTTAATAATAGTAATGATAGTTATCTGATAGATGATGTTACAACATATTTAGGTAATCATAAATATATGTATTTATCTAATGATAGGAATACGAAGAGCGGTATTTGTAATATGCTAGGATATACTCCTTATGGGGGAATTATTCTTAAATCAACAAGTAATCATTATAAGGGTAATGGTAATGTTATTTTGACTGGTTTATTAGAAGATGAAACTAAAGAAAGTGTTTCAGTATGTTTATCTTATATAAAAGAAAATAATTCTACTTTTTCTATAGATAATAAATTATTTAATGATGATATTCATATTCATATAGAATCTGGTGGTCAGAAAAAGAATGGTGTTTCTGGGGGAGTGGCTTTAGTTACTACTTTAATTAGTATGTATAAAAATATCCCTATTAGTAATACTGTTGGAATGACTGGGGAGATGACTTTAAGAGGTAAGATATTGCCTGTATCAGGTTTAAGAGAAAAACTGATTGCAGCTTCAGTTAATGGTATTAAAACTGTTTATATACCAAAAGATAATAAAAATGAAGTAACTAGTTTAGATGATAAAATTACTTCAAAATTAAAGATTAAATATGTAGATGATTATATGGAAATATATAGTGATTTATTTAAAGAAAAGAAATAGATAATTCTATTTCTTTTAATTTATACTTGATTCACTATCACAAGTAGTATTTATTCCTAAATTATTTAAGATAGTTAACTCTGTGTCGGGGATAATATATGTGGCATGTAATTCACAGTTTCTTAATTTTGTTAAATTCTCCAACGACTTAGCTATAATTGGATTTGTTACTGAACAAATACTTAGGGCTAATAATACTTCATTTAACTTCAATGTGTTTTCTTTAAAGTTATATGTATTATTTTTTAAATTAATTATTGGTTCTAATGTTTTAGGAGATAACAATTTAACATTATCTGGTATTTTAGTTAGTGCTTTAATAGCATTTAAAATGGTACTACTTACTGGAGAGAGTATTGATGTCTCTCTACCTTGTATATATTTATTACCAATACATATACATGCACTAGGATGATTAGATTTTTCTTTCTTTTCTCTGGCTTTTATTACGACAGGACGATCATTTTCATTTAAATTTAATTCGTTCATTAGTATTTTAATTCTTTCAGGAACTTCTTTAGATACAATTCCTTTTTTGAAATCTACTAATGCTTTATAATATCTTCTTATTATTTCATCTTTAGCGGCATTTTCTATTATTTTATTATCAGTAATACATTTTCCTATGACGTTAACCCCCATATCAGTAGGAGAATAGTAAATGTTTTCCCCAGTTATTTTATATAATATATCTTTTAATACAGGAAATATTTCTAAGTCTCTATTATAGTTGATGGCTGGTACTTTATATTTTTCTAAGTGAAAATAGTCAATCATATTTTTATCATTAATATCGGCTGTAGCAGCTTCATATGCTATATTTACAGGATGCTTTAATGGTAAATCCCATACAGGGAAGGTTTCAAATTTAGCATATCCTGCTTTTATTCCTCTTTTATGTTCATGATAAAGTTGTGATAGGGAAGTGGCTAGTTTCCCTGAACATGCTCCTGGAGCAGATATAACTACTAAAGGTTTAGTTGTTTCAATATATGGGTTAGCACCGTATCCTTCTTCTGATACAATAGTATTTACATCGGTAGGATATCCTTTAGTAAATGTATGAATATATGCTTTTACTTTATAGTCTGCTAATTTATTGATAAATTTTTGAACTCCTTGTTGATTATCAAATAGAGTTATTACGACATTATTGATTATAATATTATTATCTCTAAAAAATTCTATTAATCTTAATACTTCAACATCATATGAAATGTTTTTGTCAGCTCTCATTCTGTTTCTTTCAATGTCGTTAGCATTGATACATAATATTACTTCACATATATCTCTTAGTTCTTTTAATAAATCAATCTTAATATCTGGTTTAAATCCAGGTAATACTCTTGCTGCATGGTAGTCATCAATTAATTTGCCCCCAAATTCTAAGTATAGTTTATCAAACATTTTTATTCTTTCTTTTATTTTGTCTCTTTGTAATTTTAAGTATTTTTTACTATCGAATCCTTTTTTCATATTTCCTCCTACTATATAGTTTAATTATATAACTATATTTTTACAAATAAAATAAAAATGATGAAACTTTACACTAAAATTATTTACAAAAGATAAAAAGCATATTATAATTATAATATCAAGGTAGGTGAACGTATGAAGAGGAATACTGCATATTTTATAATCGGTGGTGTTGCTTTATTGTTCTTAGTTGGTATATTTATTTATATATCAGCTAGTACATATAGTGTTTTTGATATAGCCGATATATCAATTGATGATGTTAATGTACCAATTAATGGAACAAAAAATATAGATGTGTCATTTGAATTTAATAATAACAATGAGACAATAGAGAATATTGATGACTATCGTTTAGAATGGGAAGTTAATCCTAGTTCCAGTGTGACTTTAGAGAGTTCAACTACAAATTTGCAAAATCCTAATAATAGTATTACTGCTTTAAGTATAGTTCCAGATGTTACTGTTACTGTAAAATTATATCGTGATAATGAGGTTATTGTTTCTGATAGTGCTTCAGTTAATATTTTTGATATAGAGGATGTATCTTTTACAAACGTTAGTGATGCTTCATCTTTTTCTATTAATATTTCAAATAAGAGTGTAAGAATGTTATTACCTAGTAAATATAGTTCTAATCGTGTTGATTGGGATTCTTCAGATAAAACTGTTTTAACAGTGGGTGCTACTGGTCTTATTAATCCAGTATCTTCTGGTAATTCTACTGTATCTGCTACTATTTATGATGATGAAAACAATGTTATAGCATTAGCAACTCAAGTTGTTATGATTACAAGAAATGTTAATGATGATATAAGTGGTGATAGTGAGGATGATGACTACTCTTTAACTTCTATATCTATTAATGGACAAGCTAATATATTGGAAGGTACTAATAAAGATTATATTGTTACATTATCTAATGCTACAAGTTTTAAAGTTAAGGCTGTAGCTAAAAATGGTGGTACTGTAAAAATCATTAATGGTGATGATGGAACAGTATATAATAATAATGATAGTATTCCTTGGAAGATAGGCAGTCCTACTATGGATATTTTGGTGTGTGCGGTTAATGATCAGAATGAATGTGTAGAGAATTATAAATATGAGATATTGCTGCAGATGGATGAAAATGTTACTGTTAATAGAGAAGGCTACTTAGAAAGCTTAACTATTGGTTCTGATAAAATAATAGAAAATGGTGTAGCAATTGGAAATTATGTGGTTAATTGTGATGATGAGTCTGATGATGACGTGTTTTTGTGTAAAGTAGAGTATACTACTAAACCAGGAGTACGAGAAATTAATATTAATATTAAACCTAAGAATAAATATGCAATAGGTAATGCAGATGAAAATCCTATAATTTTATCAGAGGGTAGTAATAGTGCTTATTATACTTTAGTTGAGTCTGATGATTCTATAGAAGTTGCTCGTTGTTTATATGAAATAATTATTACTGTTCCTGCTTCTTCAGATGGTAATACTAATAAGCCTGATGTGACTAGAACTGGATCTCCTAATGCTACTTCTAATCCTGGAACTGCTGATATGTCTTCATTTATAATCTTTATGATTATGTTGGTTTCATTAATAGCAAGTTTATTTGTATATAAGAAAAATGTAGGAAACAATTAGAAAAAAGAACTCCAAAAGTGAAGTGAACCCCAAATAGTTCACAAAAATAAAAAAGTACTTTTTAAAAGAAGTG
>CAZZAK010000044.1:0-9331 GCA_964652515.1 uncultured Clostridium sp.
TATCATCAATTAAATCATTCTATAAATATTTAAATGAAGAAGAAATATATATAGTTAATATTAATATAGAAAGTCCTAAATATTATAAAAAATTACCTGAAATACTCTCTATTGAAGAAGTAGATAGGTTATTAAATATAAATTTAAACACTGCTTATGATTATCGTAATAAAGCTATGTTAGAATTAATGTATGCAACAGGACTAAGAGTATCAGAACTAGTTAGTTTAACTAATTTAAATATTGATTTTGATACTCAAACAGTAAGATGTTATGGTAAAGGTAATAAAGAAAGAGTAGTGCCTATGGGAGATATTGCAGCTAAATACTTAAAAATGTATTTAGATAATTACAGAGACTCTTTAAAGAAAAAAAGATTATGTGATAATTTATTCTTAAATAATCATGGTAATAAACTGACTAGACAAGGATTTTTTATAATATTAAAGACAATTGCTTTAGAAAATGGTATAGAAAAGAATATAACTCCACATATGTTAAGGCATTCATTTGCTACTCATCTACTTAATAATGGGGCAGACCTTCGAAGTATTCAACTAATGTTAGGGCATAATAATATATCTACTACCCAAATATATACTAATATAGATAATGCTACACTATTAGAAAATTATGAATTATTCCATCCAAGAGATTGAAAGGAGAAAATATGGAAATAAATAAAAATATTTTTAGAGAATATGATATAAGGGGAATATATCCTAGTGAATTAAATGATGAATTAGCTTATTATATAGGCTTATCTTATGGTACAAAATTACAAGAATTTAATAAATATGAAACTGTTTTAGGATATGATAATAGATTATCATCAGAATCACTTGCTGAATCTATGTTAAATGGTTTATTAGATTCAGGAATTAATGTAAAATTTTTAGGATTAGTAACTACTCCAATGTGCTATTTTGCAAGTGACTTCTTAAATACTAAAGCTAGTATGATGATAACAGCAAGTCATAATCCTAAAGAATATAATGGTTTTAAATTCTCATATAATGGAATACATAATGCTTATGGAGATTCTGTATATGAAATATATGATATGATTATTAATAAAAAATATATTAAAAAAGAAAAAGGTACCTATCAAAAAGTAAATATTAAAGAAGATTATATTAAGCTATTATTAGATAAAATATCATTAGGAGATACTAAATTAAAAGTAATATATGATTGTGGTAATGGTACTACATCAATAGTAGCTAATGATGTATTTAATAAATTAGATGCCAATATGATAGGTATTTGTAATGAATCAGATGGAACTTTTCCAATTCATCATCCAGATCCTTGTGTTGAAGATAATTTAACATTATTAAAAGAAAAAGTATTATCTCTACAAGCTGACTTAGGTATAGGTTTTGATGGTGATGGAGATAGGTTAGGGGTAATATCTTCTGAAGGGAAGTTTATTCCTATGGATAAATATATGATTATCATGTGGAGAGATTTATATAATAAAGTAGATAATAAAAAAGCCTTATTTGATGTTAAATGTACTAAAGCTTTAGAAGATGAATTAATCAAGTTAGAAATAGAACCAACTTGTTACAGAACTGGTAACTCTTATACTAAAGCAAAAAGCTATGAAGGAAATTATCCTTTAGGAGGAGAATTATCAGGACATATCTATTTTAGAGATAAATGGCCTGGATATGATGATGGTATATATGCAGGACTTCGCCTAATTGAATTATTAAGCCATAGCGGTAAAAAACTAAGCGAACTATTAAATGGTATCAATAACTATTATTCAACGCCAGAATTAAAAGAAAAGGTCACAGATGAGATAAAATTTAAAATAGTAGATAAAATTAAAGAATATGTTATAAGCAAAAATTATAAATATATAGATATAGATGGTGTTAGAGCTAATTTTGATGATGGATGGGCACTAGTAAGAGCCTCTAATACAGGGCCCAATATAACAATGCGTTTTGAAGCTAAAACAAAAGAAAGATTAGATGAAATTCAAAAGGAATTTACTGATATATTACATAAAGAAATAAATGAGCTAAAGTAGCTCATTTTTTAATAGAGAAGGGGAGTAAATATCATAAAAAGATACTAAAAATTTATATGTAATCATTTGTTCGTATTTAAGTATAAAAATAAATTTTTATAATAATTAAATTATATTACTTTTAGATTCAACAATAATAGAACCATTAGTAGAATTCTATATAAATACTAATATTATAATACTATACTAATATATACCTATAGAGTAAAAAAGATAAGAACTTAACATAATATTAATTATCGGAAATAGCATATTGAGGTGATATAAGAAGAATAATAAGCAAAATTATATTACTAATACATACAAATAGATAATATTTACTAATAAATTATATAGAATATATCAGTATAAAAAACAAATTTTATTTATAAAGATAATTTCTAATTTAATTATTAATCATATAGATATCATTATAATGATAATATATAATTAACCATCAAAATGTTCCTCAATGCAAATTTGCATCGTAGCTGATTAGTTAACCGCATAAAGATAACTCAATGCAAATTTATTTTTTAATTATCATATTATATATTTATAATATAGACATAGAGCGAAAACAAATTTGCATCATAGATTAACAACTGACCATCTTTTAATATCCCGATGCAAAATTCGAAATATGTATTTTCTAGCAATCAATCAAATAATAAAAGTAGTAAAGTAGTAAAAAAGTAGGGGACTTCCCCTACTTTATTTTTATTAATAAGTTGCCCTAGATTGAATCTCTGCAATTTTATCAAATACTTCAGCTGCATTCTGTTCAGTTATTTCTGTATACCCCAATTCTTTAAGAGCAAGTATTTTAGCAGTATTTAATTCCTGTGTTCTAGTCATCTTCTCTTCATTTTTTCTATTTAATTCATTTTCCCATCTCTTATGAGATTCCGCTAATTTTGACTTAGACGCTCCCCCATTTGCATATAAATTCATAGCAGAAAACATAATACTCTCAAATACAAACTGAGGTTCCTCTTCAAAAGCATATACAGTAGGATTTGTAAATCCCATAGATTTAGAAACATATCCTAAAATATATTTACTTTCCCTAGATTTATTCAATGATTGAATAAAATGATATATATATGTTAATGTTGTCAAACTAGTTTTTGTTTTATCTTCATTTAACATTTCCTTCATTAAAAACACTATATCATTAATTATCTGTTGTTCTTCGCTTCTTAACCCAGATAAATCAATAAGCTCACTCTTTTTCGGAGCATTCTTTCTAGCATTAAATATTTTACTACCAACACTCTCTATATATTCTTTAGAAAGTTCAAGATCTTTTAACTCACCTTCACTACTCACTCCCAATAAAGAATATAATAGTTGACACTTATCATTTGACATTTTAGATAAATCATCGCTATCAAAATAGTTATAAATCATCTGTCTAGACACTCCCAAATATCTAGCTAAATTAACTTTAGATATATTTGCTTTTTTCAATATTAAATTAATCTTTTCTACAGAATTCATATCAAACCATCCTTACGAATTAATTTTATCACTTTACACTTTATGTGTCAAGGGAAAAGAAGTTATTTATGAACTTCTTTTATAATGCCCCCACCCAAGCACTCATCTCCATCATACAAAACACAAAATTGTCCTGGAGTAACAGCTTTAGCATGAGTATAATTAACTTTGATCTGATTGTTATCTAAATATGTAACATGGCAAGAAATATCTTGTCCTCGATATCTAAATTTGCAAGAACAATCTTCAACTCTTCTATCAGTTAAGAAATTAAAATCTTCAATAATAGCTTCATTTGAATACAAATATTCATTCTCATCGCCACTACATACATATAATACATTATTAGCAAGATCTTTTTCTACTACAAATATTTTATCAGAAGCTCCTCCTAAATTTAAACCTTTCCTCTGACCAATTGTATAGTACATTAATCCATTATGTTCTCCTAACACTTCTTTTGTTTCATAATCAACTATTTTTCCTTTTTGATTAGGTAAATAATTTTTTAAAAACTTCGTAAAGTTTCTTTCTCCAATAAAACATATACCAGTAGAATCCTTCTTTCTAGCTGTGATCAAATCATTTTCTTCTGCTATTTTTCTAACCTCTGGTTTAGTCATATCTTCTAAAGGAAATAATACTTTCTTAAATACATCTTTATCTACATAAGCCAAGAAATAACTTTGATCCTTATTCTTATCAAAAGCTTTATATAATTTACCATTAACTATTTTAGCATAATGACCAGTAGCTATATAATCAGCAACCAATTCTAAAGCCTTATTATAAAACAAAACAAACTTTATATACTTATTACACATAATATCTGGATTAGGAGTTCTACCCTTTTCAAGCTCATCCAAAAAATAAGTAAATACATAATCCCAATATTCTTTAACATAATCAACTCTATGTAGTGGAATATTCAATTTATCACATACTATTTTAGCATCATTATAATCTTTCTCCTGAGGACATATATCTTCATCTAAATTAGGATTACCAAAATAATCGTTATTAATAGTACTATCCCAATTTCTCATAAATAATCCTATAACATCATAGCCTTTTTTCTTTAAAAGTAATGCTGCTACAGAACTATCTACTCCCCCACTCATACAAATTACAACTGTTTCCATAATTTTCACCAAGAAAATTATACAATAAAAAGGAATATTTTACAACATTCCTATATATATAATTTAATAATAAGTTTAATAATTGTAGGTAACAAAAAGGATTCTAACAAAGAAGATATCAAAGTTACTATAATAGTAATAATTAAAATTAAAGTGTATTTTTTCATAAAACGCAATATAGAATTACTTCTATCCTTAAATATCTGTTTTAATAATTTACTAGTAAACATTATAGAATATATACTTAATACAATAATCACAAATATATTTAATAATTGTCCAAATAACAAATATATAATAGCTAATATGATACCCTTAAATTTATATAGAACTATAAAAGAAGATAAAGAAAAACCAATTACAAAACCCTTCAAATAAACTAAAAATATATTAAAAGGCAATCCAATAATAGTCATACCTAATATCCAAATCATAAATACATAAGTATAATTTGTTAATATGCTATTTTTAAGAGAAACAATTGCATTTATATTACTACTATTAATATCAGTAATAAAAGAAGTTATTTTATTAATAACCATTTCTTTATCATTAAAATCTACTATATGAATAAATATACTACCAGTTATAACTCCTAAAACAAGAATACTAATAATAAAAATATTAATTCTTTTATTTGGTAAAACTAAACTTTCTATCTTACTAAGTTTCTTTTTCATATTTTCACCTATAAAATTATATTCCAAATGGTTGTAAATATTCTTAATATTTAGTATAATTAATAAGAGGTGTATGATGAGTAAGAAAAAAAAGAAAAAGATAACCGGAGCAAAAATATTAGGCGTATTTATGCTACTATTAATGATAGCATCCTCAGCAGTAGGAATAATTGCTTATTTTGTAAAATAAAGAAAAAATCGAATAAATCGATTTATTTTTTTATTTAAAAAGCTATTAATATAACAATAACACCAATAACAATAACTAATATTGCTAAAAAATAATATGAGGCAAAACCACTACTATGAGCAGGTTGTAGTTCTTGCTGCAAAGGTGCAGTCTCCTTTGTTATAGTTTCTTTTAAAGGAGCATCAATTTCAGTGGCATAACTACCTACAACAAAATTCATACCAGGAGCCTTTAAAGTTTTATAACTAGTAGCACTAACATTAAACATGTGAATAACTTCTAACATATTTTTGCATATTACACGACCCGTATATTTTGCAATAAACCAATTAATAAAAGTTTTATATCGATCATTATTTATCAAAATAATAGATGGATCTACTATAATATTATTTTTCTGTAACATGTGAAATGAACTATTAATAATATTAGAAAGAATCCTATCAATAACATCAAATCTATTATTATCCATCTTCTCTAAAACAGACAACATATCATCATTTAATATAGGTAAAACTAAAGTAATATTATAATCGTCAATATAATTATATGCATTCTTAACATTTTCCATTACCCATGTTTCATCATTAAGCTCTAAATTAAAATTTCCCATTTTAGACTTAATTTCAATTGAAATATTTGTATTAGAAATATTATTTTTAGGAATACCAATATAATATGATGCCATATCACTTCTAACAAAATAAATATTATGCTTATTAAGTTCCATTAATAATTTTATTTCCATAAAATCATCTCCATTATTTTTTTTGTTTTTTAACTTCTAAACCAGCAGAAATCAACTCTGAAATAGTAACTTTATTATCATCTAGAGCCTCTTTAACGAGCATTTTATTACCATTGGAAAATTTTACAAATACAGAACTACTCTTAGTACAAGGAAAATAATATACATACTTATCATCTTCATAGAACTTTTCCATAGAATTAGCACATTGATATGTAGCATCTATTATTTTTATTTTATCCTTCTTAGACAATATAACATCGTTTTTCACAAGTAACGCTAGTAATAATATTATCATACCAAGAATAAAAAATATTATAACCAATTTCTTTCTCATATTCTTATTCTCCTACTATTAAAGTATAGCATAAATGAAATAAAAAAAAAAGACTAATATTGGAACTTTACGTCTAATTAATCTTTTTCTATATAATTATAAGAACATGCCCTAATTAATCTATTCATAATTGCCAAACCTAACCCTTCCTTTTTTACTCCTTCAATTATAATTAAATTAGGATTATATAAATCAGCAATTCTTAATAAATGAAATATATTATGCGATATTTCTTCCAAAGAACTACCATAATTAATAAATTTATAACATTTCATATCTTTTAATGTATCACTACCAATAATTATCGTTTTATCAATAACATTTTTCTTAACCAAATCAATTAAATTATTTTTATTACAAGAATATATCATCAATACTTTACTTAATGGAGCATAATGTCTATATTTCATACCAGGGCTCTCAATAGGGCCAGTAACATTATTCTTAAATAAATTATCTGATAATTTGCATTCTCCAAGAAGAGATATAATATCCTCTTTTGTAACATAACCCGGTCTAAGTATTGTAGGAACACCATCTATAACTTTAACAACTGTTGACTCTAAACCAATTTCTGATTCACTTCCATCAATAATATATTCAACTTTATCTTTAAATTCCATTTCTATATCTTTAATTTGTGTCCCACTAGGCTTTCCAGAAACATTAGCTGAAGGCGCTGCAATAGGAATACCAGTATATTTAAGTATTTCATGAGCTATTTCATTTCTAGGGATTCTAATACCAACAGTGTCTAATCCTGCTGATACATTATTAGGAATAATATCTTTCTTTTTTAAAATTATTGTAAATGGGCCAGGCATAAAAGTATCAATTAATTTTCTTTCTATATCATTACTAATAATGGCATATTTTTCTATATTTTCTTTACTAGCAAGATGAACTATTAAAGGATTATCATTAGCCCTACCCTTAGCTATAAATATACTATCTACAGCATCTTTATCTAATGCATTAGCACCTAATCCATATACAGTTTCTGTAGGAAAAATAACTAATTTACCATCTAATAAAGAATTTTTAATATCATCTAAATATTTCTTATCATATTTTATTATCATTAGATTCCTCCAAAAAACTACAATGTCTACATAATTCCATACATTTCTTATTATTCTTAAAACCATTAATCATATCATGAACAATATCTTTATTCAAAACATCTCCCATATCATCATTAAAAATATTCCCAAGATTAATAATACCTTCACTATCTAAACAGCATGGTATTATAGTGCCATCAGATAATATTCCCATATGATTAATAAGCCCATAACACCTACCCTTTTCGCTATAATAATTATTATCTAAATCAGGCCAAACAAACTCATGAAATGTATCTATAAGTAAATTCTTACCTATCTTAATCTTTTGATTATTAGAAATATTCTTTAAACTAAGATTATATCTTTTATTTATATAATCAATAGCATCATTATTCTTATTATTATTAGCCCATAATCTTAATGAAAAATAAGTGTTATATCTATATAAATCAATATAATTAAATATCTTATCTAGGTAATCATCTAAAGATATACCATACTTTTTATTATAACTATGTAATGAAATATTTAATCTTTTAGGATACACTTTTAATTTATCAATTAAATATCCATTAGTAGTCTCATTTACATCAAAACCATTATTATTTGCATAAGAAATAAATTCATTTATATTAGAATGTAATAAAGGTTCTCCTAATACATGTAAATATATTTCTTTAGTATATCCTTTAATCTTATCTAAAATAATTCTATATTGATCCATAGTTATATCATTAATTTTTCTTTTATTTAATATACAAAAATCACATTTTAAATTACATCTATTAGTAATTTCAATATATATTTTTTTAAACCTCATAAAAATCACAAACATATTCTAACATAAAAAATAGACTAATACTAGTCTATTTTTCTTTAATTGTAACACTACCAAATAATATACCACAATCTACTATAACAGTAACTTTATTATCTTCATTTTCCACTTTATCATTATATACACTACCAAATAATATACCAGATTTAATTTTAACATTAATATTACTTGGTAAATATATTTTATTATCTCCAAATATAGATGATACTTTAATTATATCATTGTTCTTAAATTTTCTTTCTGATAAATCAGTAGTAGTACTCTTAAATATTGTAGATATATTTAAGATATTATCTTCTTTGTAATATTCCTTATTAGTTTTTTTTTCTAAAATTATTTCTTCTTTAGTTTCTTCCTTAACTTCTTCTTTATTTTCACTTTCAGCACTCATATTCTTATCGGGTATAACTTTATTATTCTTTTTAAACATGATATTAAATCCACAAATAACTAATATACAAGGAATAAATAGCTTCCATAATGTATCAAAATCAAAGAAAGGTTGACAAGATAGGAAAAAGAATGTTCCAATAAATAATCCTACTAAACTCCATGTTTTATCACCATCACATATAAGTCCCATAACAGAAGGAACTATAATAAATAAAGTCCACCATCCAGGAAAAAATAAATCAAAATCAATAATATCAAAAGATGCTAATCCAATCAAAACACCCAATACTATAAAACATAATCCTATAATAACACTTTTACTTCTCATAATTCACCTCAACAACCATTATATCATTTTTTTAATTTTTATTCAATCTAATTAAAAGCTAATTCAACAGATAAATCATTAT
>CAZZAK010000045.1:0-7084 GCA_964652515.1 uncultured Clostridium sp.
ATACATCCACTTGTTGCAACAATTGCACCTATTAAAAATCCAATTATAAAAATGATAAGTTTTTCTTTTATAAAGATAACCGTTTTTTCCTTCACCATAGTATCTTCTCTTAGTTCTTTTTTATTATGTTTTTTATTCTTATCTTCTTCCACCATTGTTTCCTCTCATTCCTCCTCCCATCATTTGATTAGATAGAGTATCTGTTTCACTTCCATTTACAATAATTTTTCCTCCTGTCTTACTACCAGTTCCATCATAGTCAAATGGTGATTGTGCATTAATTGTTATTGTTCCTCCTGTAATTAATAAATCGCCATTTGAATCAATCGCATCGGTATCTCCTTGCCCCATATCAACAGTTATAGTTCCACCATTTATTTCAACTTTAATTGAATATTTTGAAGATTTATTGGCAGCATTAATTCCATCATCTGTTGCTTTAATATTAATTGTTCCATTGTTTATTAAAATATAAGTTCCTTCAATTCCTTCTCCTGCTGTAATATTAATTGTACCACCTTCAAATTGAGCTATAGTTGTAGCATGGATTCCGTCATCGCCTGCATTAATAGTAATATTTCCTCCTGATATATATACATAACCTACAGAATCATCTTCATCATATTCAGCGTGTAATCCATCTGTTCCAGCTTTTATTGCTAATGTTCCATCAGCAATACGAATAGAATCATTAGCTTGAAGTCCTTTTGATGTTGCAGTTATATTATAGGTTCCTCCAGTTACTTTTAAATCATCTTTTGAAACAACTCCATTATCAGTTGAATTAATTGTTAGAGTTGCTGTTCCATTTAAAGTTATATCTGATTTTGAGAATATAACTCCATCTGTGTTTGTATCTCCATCTGCCTTAAATGTTCCAGAGACAGTTAGTGAACTATCAGCTGATGTAGTTATAAATACTTTATCTCCTGATTTAACATATATACATGGAAAATTAGTATTAGTAATATTTACATCATTCAACACTATCTGAATTTTAGCTTCATCATCTGCTTCTACATAAATTGTTGAATTAGTTGCTGTTCCACTTATTACATAAACTCCTTCTTTTGTAATATTTATATCTTTGCCACTTGTTACAGTATATTTTGTGGCATCAGTTGTATCTACTGTTTGTTCTAAATCTCTATCAGTAAACATATCTGATGTACTATAGGTATCATTTGTAACCGAAGTAGAGTTTGTTGAATTGTTTTTTTCACTATAATTTGAGTTGTTTGTATTATTAGAACTATTATCTTTTATGAAATATCCAATTAAACAAGCAAGAACAATCACTAAAACTACTACTAAAATAATATATTTCTTATTTTTCATTATCATCTTCCTTTCTATTTTGTTGAAGCAGGTATTTCACTTACTTCATTACCATTGATTATTATTTTTCCTCCATTTAATGTAGCTTCTCCTACATAATCGAATGGTAAACTAGCTGTTATATCAATTGTTCCTCCATTGATAGTTATATCGCCGTTTGAATCAATCGCATCAGTATCTCCTTCATCAACTTTGATTGTGAGAGTTCCATTATTCATTTCAAATAAAGCTTTGTATGATTCACTTTTATTTGCCGCATTGATTCCATCATAAGTTGCATCTATATTAATGTTACCACCATTGATTTGAATGTAAGTTCCTTCAATTCCTTCTCCTGCTGTAATATTAATTTCTCCATCATCTACTTGAACAACTGATACAGCATGTATTCCATCATCAACTACATCAAGGTTAATTATTCCACCACCAATATAGACGTATCCAAACTTATCATCATCGCTATTTTCTGCATGTATTCCATCATCATTAGATTTAATGTTTATTTCTCCATCAGCAATACGAATAGAATCATTAGCTTGAAGTCCTTTTGATGTTGCAGTTATATTATAGGTTCCTCCAGTTACTTTTAAATCATCTTTTGAAACAACTCCATTATCAGTTGAATTAATTGTTAGAGTTGCTGTTCCATTTAAAGTTATATCTGATCTAGAGAATATTACACCATCAGTTTTAGTACTACCATCCTTTATAAATGCATCAGTTACGGAAAGTGTACTATCATCAGATGTAGTTATAAATACTTTATCGCCTGATTTAACATATATACATGGGAAATTAGTGTTAGTAATACTTACACCATTTAAAACAATTTGAACTTTATCATCGCTTGCTGCTTCAACATAAATTGTTGAGTTACTTGCTGTTCCAGTTATTACATAAACTCCCTCTGTAGTAATTGTAATATCCTCATCCGATTTAACAGTGTAGCTAACTGCACTTGAAGTGTCAGCAGTTTGTTTTAAATCTCTTGATGAAAATAATTCTGATTCATTATATATTCCAGTTATTTTAGTATTTTCTTTTGCTGTTTCTTCATTTTTGGTTAATAAGTAAACTCCTATACAAAGTATTAAACCTAAAACTACTGCAAATATTATTATTCCCTTATTTTTTATGATAATTACCTCCTTCTCTATTTTAAAACTTCAATTTTATATAATCCCATATATGTATTATCTATAAATAATTCTATTATATGATTATCTTCATATCTTGTGTTATTGCTATCTTCTAATGTATTAATCTTAGTTAATATGTATCTACTACTTGGTTCCATTCCCATAATTGATATAACATTATCTCTAACATTTTTTCCTGGTGAAAGAAGTTCTAAATGTAACATATAATTATCATTTCTTTCCACATTCATTCTTCCATCTGATCTTGTAATTCTGTTATTAGAGTCTTTTAAATTATCAAATAAATATATGTTAATAGGAATATTGTTTTTTCTATTTTCTTTATTCATATTGTAGTTGATACTTAAGGTTGGAAACTTCGTACATATCAATGAATATATGTGATATGACTTATCATTATAAATCATTATTTTAAACTCATAATTTCCAATTTTTTCTTCACTTAATTCATCTTTTAAGATAGCTATTTTTGTATTATTATTTGATTTATATTTAACACTTGGATTATATGAATTATTACTATCACTTATAATTGAATAATATATTGTACTCTTACTTTCATCGATTATTAATTCATATTCATTAAAATTAATATGATCTATTTTTAAATTTAAATCTTCATTGCGATTATTTACAATACTATCCCATTTATCTTTACTTATGCTAAGACTATTATAATTTTCTGTTTTAAATATTATAAGCAAAGCTATTACTATTATTGAAGTAAAAGTACATATAATTATTAATATTTTATTCTTATTCATCCTATACTATATCATCTGCATCGTATTCAATGATTGAATACTTGTCAATTGCTTTATTTTTGGATAGTATTTTATTTAATTCTTTAATTTCTTTATATAAAAATTCAATTACATAATCATATCCCTTTGAAGTATAATTTCTAGATTTTATTTTATAATTTACCTTTTTCTCATTAAGTATTTTTTCAAGTTCACTTTCAAAGTCTTCTCTAGAATGTAGTATTAATACATATGGCTTTCTTCCAAAATTAACATGATCAAGTATTATTAATAGTATTGTAACAAATACACTAGTTATTACTCCAACAACATATAACTGACATCCACATACAATTCCAACAAATACACTCCATAAAAGATATACCATATCAACAGGATCTTTAACTGCTGTTCTAAATCTTATGATAGCAAGAGCTCCAATTGTACCTAATGTTATAACTATGTTTGATTGTAAACATAATATTATCATTGAAATAAAGAATGGTAATACCGCTACTGAAATGTTAAAAGATTTATTATAAAAGGACCTATGTGATATAAATCTATATACGATAAACTCGTAAACTGATAATACTAATGTCATTATCAGTACTGCAACTATTACTGATGTTGTAATAGCATTACTTGAAAATGAATTTGTTATATTTTCTATTATATTTTGCATTTTTTATTCTCCTATCTCATATATGAATCAACTATTTTTCTTCCAAAATAATACTTTGAAAAAGATGTTTGATTCATACTATTTAATTCTAATATATTTTTTATGTATGATGGCAAGATATGATCAAATTTAACCTCTAATAAATTCACATTGCTTGGCATTATATAGAATTTTCTATAATCATTATCCAAAAATTTATCTAATTCATATGATGCTGAAATTTTCATATCAAATGTAACTCTAACATTAGATATTTCTTCAACATAAGCAATTCTTTCATAATCAATGATTATCTCTGGATGATAACCATTTTTCATCATATCAACTGCTAACTCTATTATTAATTTTTTACTGGTCTCATAAACTAATTCTTCAATATTTCCAGATACAATCAAGTTATATTCATCTAATGTTAGCTTACAAGCTTTTTTTCTTCCACCTGAATCTAATTTTTCTTTTTTTTCTAATTTTATGTAAGTTAAATCATCTCCATAATATCTAATTCTCCATTTGTATTTGATACCGAGTCCTGCTAGATTTCCATATAAACTATCATTTCTATAATTATCGAAATATAATGAATGAATTAAATATCTACCATATGATGGTGTATGTGGATCTAGTTCTAAAATCTTAGATACTCTTTCTTTCATAGAATTAAGTTCTTGATTTCTTAATAAGTATTTCCACTCGCTACGATATTTACTTATTTTAATCACCAATCCTTTACTATTATTAATTACAATATATTATTAAAATATTGTTTTTCCCCTTTCGCTATAATCATATATGTTAAAACTTAAATGAAAATTAAATTATTTTAAAAGTATAATTTTTTATAATATTTATTATGTAAAGAATAATACCTGCAATAATTAATAGTACACCTGCATATAGATATATCTTTAAATACATATTAGTTGTTCCATATATATCTAAAACCCCTCTTAGTATTGATCCTACTGTCAAAGTTATTATTCCATTATTATATAAACAACTACCCATTTTACTAGGAACAATCTTTATAAAATATATAATTGTATTAATTAATAATCCTAGTATTAAAGGTATTAAAAATGCATAAATCATATAATTTGAAATAACTCCAAAACTAAAATGTTCATATATTTGTCCAAATACTAAAATAAAAATTGTAAAAAATATATATTTGATTATATTTCTTTTAATATCCAATATAGACAATATCACTCACACTCCTTTCAGAAGTTCCTCTACCACTAGTAGTAGGATTATTTATAACTTTTCCATTAAAATACATTGTTGATGATCCTCCACCATCTAAATTATAAGCAGTTACACATCCAATACTTTTCATAAATTCTGCTAACTCTAGTAATGATAAACCTTCACTATCATTACTTCTTCCATCAGACACTACGAAAATAATAGTTCCATCTTTAAGAACTCCTATTGCAGTTCTTGGATTACTTGCCATAGCTTTTCCTACTTCATCATTTGCATCTACAGATATTTTTCCATTTATTATTAATCCTGGTCCGAATGATAAGATATTGTAAGCACCTTTTTCTAATAGATTTTCTAAAGATATATCTGATTCATTTATTATTTCCATAGTTCCATCTTCATATATAACAAGATCTTCCCTGTTATTTACTGGTTTATTTCTATAAATAACTCCATTTTTTAAAACATATCCTTTTTCTTGTGCTCCATAATAATCTCCATTTATTGCAAGTATTGCATTATTATCTTCTGCTATTGTACTTGTCTTTGCTGTAACGTTTTTACCATAACTATTATTAGCTAATGCTGTTTTTAATAATTCACTATCTCCCTTAACACTTGCTACGTATATCGTTGTATCATTTTCTCTATATGTTTTAAGTTCTATATCTACATTTTCATCTTTATAAGTTGTTTCTGTTATAGTTTTTTCACTATCAGATGGTTCCATTAATGTTTTATTTTTAGAGCTATTATTTGCAACTTGATATACTTCACTCAAAACAAAAGTATTTAGTAAAACAAATATTGTAAATATAGACAAAATGGATAAATAACATATATTAAATATTTTTTTCATTTACTTGGTCACCTCCAATAAATATTATTTTCTTTTGAATTAAATAACTGATGCTAAATAATAATATTTCTGTTAATATTTTTGCAATTACTTTATTTAATCCTATATAAACTAATCCATTTAATATTAATGTATTAAATACCAAGATAGTTATAGCAAGTAATATATATTTGATAGCTGATTTCTCACTATTCTTGCGAAATACAATTTTCTTGTTAAAGTTATAATTAAATGTAGCACTTATAATTCTAGCTAGTATGTTTGATATAGTTAAATTTATAAAAAGGCTAAATATTATAAATAGAAAATAATCAATTAAGAAACTACATAACGATGATAATGAGAATTTAAATATTTCTTTATAAATTCTAAACGAATCCTTAAGTGTATTAAAATGACTACCAGAATTATTATCAATATATATTGTTTCAATTTCTATTTCTTTAGCTTGTATATTATTTCTTTTTAGATTGAGTAACATATTCATTTCATATTCATATCTTTCGCCTTTAACTTGCAACATGTAATCTATTAAATTACTATGAAAGCATCTAAGTCCTGTTTGTGTATCATATATATCAGTACCACTTATTAGATTAAATATTTTTCTTGTTATAGCATTACCTAATTTACTTCTTAAAGGAGTTTTCTCATTTCTAATTCTTTTACCTAACGCTAAAATATTATTATTTTTAGAAATATAATCACATAGTTTTTTTGCATCAACCACTCTATGTTGCCCATCACTATCTATAGTTACAACTATACTTTCTTTGTAATTATCTTTTATATACTTAAGTCCTGTTTTTAAAGCATGTCCTTTACCTTGATTTTCATCGTAGTTTATAACTTTCGCATACTTCTTACATTCATCAAATATATTGTTATATTTTTCACCGCTTCCATCATTTACTACAACGCTAATAAAATTATTATTTTTTAGTTCTTTAACTAATTTAATTAATTTATCATCTGGTTCGAATGATGGAATTAATGCAATATAATTCATATAATTCCTCCTTTCGCTATAATCATATACGTTTAAACTTAAATAAAAATTAAAAAATACAACTTGTTTGTAAGTTGTATTTTT
>CAZZAK010000045.1:7184-9164 GCA_964652515.1 uncultured Clostridium sp.
ATATATCACTTCCTTACATTTACATAATAGTACTCTTATATTAAATAAAAATTAAATAACAAAAAAACAGAATTTTTTATTCTGTTTATAGTTTGATTGTAAATGTTGTATATCCATTTTTGCAATTTACTGATATTTTTCCATTATAGTTTTCTATAATATTTTTAGCTATTGCAAGACCTAGACCATATCTATTTTCTTTTCTATTTCTAGATTTATCTCCTCTATAAAATCTATCGAATATTTTTTCTCTTTCACTTATTGGAATTTCTTTTCCTTTATTGATAACATCCAATATAATATTATTCTTTTCTTTATAGAGTTTTATTTTAATTGTACTTTTCTTTTCACTATGTTTAATAGCATTATCAACTAAAATATTTACAACCTCTTTTATTTGTTCTGGATCACATTTATACAAAATATCTTTTGTTATTTCTGATTCTATATTTATATCTTGTTCAAATGCTAAACTTTCAAATGTTAATGACCTGTTTTCAACTATTTTTGACAAATTTTCAATTGATAAATCATTATTGTGTATTTTTTCAGTTCTTGATAACTCTAATAATTTCTTAACTAAATTATCCATTCTTTCTGTTTCACTTTTAATATTATTCAGATACTTTTTTTCTTTAGGACTTTTTTCTAAGCTTTCGGCACTAGCAAGTATTACTGCAATAGGAGTTTTTAATTCATGTGATGCATCATAAATAAAATTCTTTTGTTTTTCGAATGATTCTTCTACTGGTTTTGCCAGCCAATTTGTTAGTAACTTAGATATAATTACAATGAAACATTCTAGTAGAAGTATTATTATTATTGAGGATATTAAAGCCATATCCAAATTATTTCGTGTAATATCATTTTTTACTATTAATAGGTTACCCTCTCTATTTGTTGAGAAAACATATTTATCAAAATATAAGTTTCCTGTAAATCCATCTTTTGTATCTTTTATTTTACTTATATTAAGATTTCTTATTATATTACTTATCTCATCCTTTGATATTTCATTATCTGTATAGTTTTCTATATTTTGAATATTACCATAACTATCAAATGATACCTTGTAAGCATCTAATCCAATAAACATCGGTGATTTATTGTCTTTAGGAAAATTATTATTCCTATTATCAACATTTTCCATTCTCATAATATTATCAACTAATCTAGATTCTTCACTATGATATAGTGATACATTATAAGCAATCATACCTACTAATAAAAAAACTGAAAATATAGATACTAGAAGTATGAATGTCTTACTCTTCAGATTCTTCATTTGTTACCTCCAATCTATATCCAATACCTCTTAATGCTTTGATATTAACTTTTGATCCAATTGATTTTAATTTTTTTCTAATAAAAGAAATATATGCTTCCAAATTGTTTGATATGCTATCATTATCTATACCCCAAATATTGTCATATAATATTTCTTTAGATACTATTTGATTTTTATTGTTTATAAGTAGTTCTAATATTTGAAATTCTTTATGAATAAGTTCTATTTGTTCTCCTGTTATATTTGAACTTACATATGAACTTTTAATATTTAATTTAATATCTCCAAATTCAATATAATCTTTATTTTTAACACTTGTATCTTTTCTGAGTTGAATATTTACTCTAGCAACTAATTCATCCATATGAAAAGGTTTAGTCAGGTAATCATCGGCACCTCCAGTTAAGCCAGTTAATTTGTCATCTATTTCTCCTCTAGCAGTTAACATTAATACTTTAGATTTAATATTGTTTTCTTTTATTTCTTCTAATATTTCAAAACCATCTTTATATGGTAGCATTACATCTAATATTATTAAATCATATATATTTGTTAAAGCATTATAAGAACCATCTTCTCCATCCAATGAAACATCTACATCATATTTTTCCTTTTTTAATCTATCTTTAATAAGATCTGCTATTTTTTCTTCATCTTCTATAACTAAAACTCTCATTTCATCACTTCCAAAA
>CAZZAK010000046.1:0-8827 GCA_964652515.1 uncultured Clostridium sp.
CATATGGTTGAAACTATTAATAGGTTATCTAGGATTCAAAGACAATTAACTTTGGAACTTAATCGTGAACCTACTGAAGATGAACTTGCTAAAAAGATGCATATTTCTCCAGACAAGGTAAGAGAAGTTATAAAGATAGCTCAGGAACCAGTATCTTTGGAGACTCCTATTGGAGAAGAAGATGATTCGCATTTGGGAGATTTTGTTAAGGATGAAAGGACAATGTCTCCAGAAGAATATACTATTCATGAAATGCTAAAAAATGAAATATCTGATGTTTTGCTTACTTTAACAGAGAGGGAAGAACAGGTTCTTAGACTTCGTTTTGGGCTTGATGATGGATCTTGTAAGACACTTGAAGAAGTTGGCCAAATGTTTGGAGTTACTCGTGAAAGAATTAGACAAATTGAAGCAAAAGCTTTAAGAAAACTAAGACATCCTTCTAGAAGTAGAAAATTAAAGGATTTCTTAAATGAATAAAATATCTAAAAGACTAGAAATAATATCTAGTCTTGTTTCTGATAATAGTGTAGTGGGAGATATTGGATGTGATCATGGACTTTTAGATATATATTTATGTCAAAATAAGAAAAATGTAAAAATAATAGCCTCAGATATTAATAAGAATGCTTTAGAAAATGCTATTAATAATATTAAAAAAGAGGGATTATCGGATAAGATAAATATTAGACTTGGTAGTGGGCTTAATCCTTATAAAAAAGATGAGGTGGATACTCTAGTGCTTGCTGGTATGGGTACTTATACGATAATAGATATTTTAAAAAATAGTTCAGATAAATTGAATAATGTTAAGAATATTATTGTTCAAAGTAATACTAAAATAGAATTACTTAGAAGAGAAATAATAAAATTAGATTATTATATTGATAATGAAATAATGTTAATAGATAAGGGAATTTATTATACAATTATTAGTTTTAAAAAAGGTAAGAAAAAATATACTAAGTATGAGTTATATTTTGGACCAATATTATTAAATACTAGAAATAAAGTATTTACCGAGTATTTTAAGAAAGAATATGATAGGTTATTTGTTATTTTGGATAATTTGCCAAGAAATAAGATAATTGAAAGATTTAAAATTAAGAAAATATTAAATATGTATAAGAATATTTAATATTTTTTTTATAAAAAATTCGTTGTAAATAAAATGGTTTCATAGTATAATTAGTATATATAATAAGTAGTGCAATTACTTATTAGAGGTGATATGTATGAAAAATAATAAATTATTATTAATAATATCAATTTCTTTATTGACTACTATAATGATAATAGGAGCGACTTTTGCTTATTTACAGTGGGCTACTAGCAATGAGCAAAGAAGTAATGTTACATTTACTACGGGAAGTGGATTTTCTTGTTCTGCTGATGGTGGACAAAATATTAATCAGAATGAGGTTGAATTAATACCAGCTTCTTGTACTGATAGTCAGTATGCTATTAAGAGAATGATTACAGTTCATGTAGATAATAGTGAACATAAATCGTTGTTTTTAGATTTATGGTTAGAAATAGAACAGTTGTCGCAAGGCCTATCTCAGAGTCAGAATTTTAGTTATGCATTGACTACAAGTTCTGATAGTTGTTTGGGCAGTAGTGTTATAGCTAGTGGTAATTTTAATGGCAAAAGTGCTGGTGGTAGGGTAAATTTGTTAAATAATGCTAGCTTTATTTTATCTTCAAATCAGACTTATTATTTATATATATGGTTAGAATATGAAGGATTGGATAAGACAAGCCAAGATCAACAATTCAGCTTATCTTTAAACGGTGAATGTAGTGATATGAATCCTGGTTTTTCTAATGAACCTGAGTTAGTAGATGGTCTAATACCTGTTATGTTATCTCCTTCGGGGGATACTGTAACAGTTGCTGGTGCATCTGATGATTGGTATGCCTATGGTGAAAAAAAGTGGGCTAATGCTGTTTTGGTTAATGAAAATACGTATACTAGATCTTATTATATGAATAATCCAGGGGTTGAAATACCAGAAACAGATATTTTAGCTTATTATGTATGGATACCTAGATATGAGTATAAGGTGTGGGCATATTCAGGAGATGATTCATCTGGTATGCCTATGCAGATTCCAATTAGATTTGTTTCAGTTGATACAAAAAATACAGCTACTAAAATAGGCGAATGGCAGACACATCCTGCATTTACTTTTGGGGATAATGAACTTTCTGGTATTTGGGTAGGTAAGTTTGAGACAAGTCATCAAAATTATGGTGGTACTAGTGCTAGTGATTTGGGATGCAGCGCTACTTCTTGTAATGTTGACAATTTGAGAATTATTCCTAATGTGCGTTCCTTGACTAATAATAAGGTATCGAGTGCTTTTTATGCTACTAGAACAATGGAGAAGAGTAATAACGCTTTTGGACTGGTTTCTAGCGATGTTGATTCACATATGATGAAAAACAGTGAATGGGGTGCAGTAGCATACTTATCGCATTCTAAGTATGGGATTAATGATAAAATAAGGATTAATAATGCCTATAATGTTTTTTACAGAAGACAAAATAGGACTTATTTAACTGGTTGTGGTGCGGCAACTCCGAATGAGAATTATGAAGCTGCATGTGATATTCAATATGGAACTGTTTCAACAGGGATTTATCCTCAGTCTACGACAGGTAATGTTACAGGTATATTTGATATGTCTGGTGGAGCATCGGAATATGTTATGGGTACGTATAATAATGATAATAGTAATGGAAATACATATAGTGGTTTTAATTCAACTCCTAATTCTTTACCTAATTCTAAATATTATGACAATTATCCTAATCCACCATTTGATGGTAATAATTCTACTAATCTAGGTAAATGCACATTTGCTACTTGCGGTGGCCATGCATTAAACGAAACTGATGAATGGTATTACGATGATTATGATTTTGTTTCAGATAATTCATGGTTTAAAAGGGGCGCTGGTAGTAATTATGCTTCAGTATTTACCTTTTATGTTGAAACTGGTATTGCTCGAAACGATATTTCTTTCCGTTCTGTTTTGGTAAAAGAATCAAATTCTGGTGGACCTAAATAGATATTTTGTTGAGTGATTAAGGAGATGACTTTGTTCTTTCCTTTTTTATTTTATTTTGATATAATTATAATGGATGGTAATTATGGATTATAGTATAAAGATAGATAAGTTTGAGGGTCCAATGGATTTGCTTTTACATTTAATAAAAGAGAGTAATATTGATATATATGATATTTCAATTAATGATATTACGAAACAATATATGGACTATTTGAATAGAATGGAAGAATTAAATATTAATATTGCTTCTTCTTATTTGGTTATGGCAGCTGAGCTTATGGAAATAAAATCTAAATCTTTACTTCCTCATAGTGAAGAAGAAAGTAGTAGTGAGGAAGAAGCGAGTAGAGAAAATTTAATTAATAGGTTAATTGAGTATAAGAAGTATAAGGAAATGACTCCTTTATTTAGAAGTATGGAAAGTGATAGGCAAAATATTTATGTTAAGAGTCCTTCTAATATGAGTGAATATTATGAAAATAATTTTAATGTTGGCAATGAAGATGTTAATTTATTAGTGGAGGCTTTTAGGAAATATTTAGAAAGATTGGAAAAAGAGAAACCTGTTACTACTAAAATAGTTAATAGGGAGTATAGTATTAGTGATAGAAAGAAAAGTATTAGGAATATACTTAAAGAAAAGAAACAAATAAAATTTGATGAGTTATTTACTGAATATAATATTGGTTATTTGGTGGTTACTTTTTTATCAATATTAGAAATGGCTCATGATAGCGAAGTTAGTATTGTACAGGATAGAAATTTTTCAGATATAGTTATTAAGGATGTGAAATAGTGGAAGGTGTAATTGAAGCTTTACTTTATGTTTGTGGTGATGAAGGTCTTACTTTAGATGAATTATCTAATATTATAGAGAAACCTATTGGTGAATGTAAGGAAATGGTACTTTCTTTAAAGGAAAAATATATTAATGAGGATAGAGGACTTAGGATTAATTATCTTGGTAATAGTTTTAAATTGACTACTAAAGAAGAATATAGTCCTTATTTTAAGAAATTAGTAGAATCTCCTAGAAATAATACTTTATCTGATCAAGCATTAGAGACTCTTGCTATTATTGCTTATAATGAACCAATTACAAGAGTACAAGTTGATGAAATGCGTGGTGTTGATTCAGTATATATTATGAGGAGATTACTTGCTCGAGGATTAATTAAAGAGTGTGGTAGAAGTGATTTACCAGGTAAGCCTATTTTATATAAGACTACTGATGAATTTTTAGATTATTTTAATTTAGCTAGTAAAGATGATTTGCCAAAGATAGAAGTCGGTGAAGAGGATAATAGTGAAAATGATTTATATACTTCTAATTATAAGGAATAGGAGACGATTATGAATATATTAGAAATAATTAATAAAAAAGTTCATAAAGAAGAACTTAGCTATGATGAATTAAAATATGTTATTGATGGATATTTGGATGGTAGTGTTAAAGAATATCAAATGTCATCCTTATTAATGGCAATATTACTCAATGATATGTCTAATAAAGAAATAATTGATTTAACTACTATAATGGCTAATAGTGGAGATAAACTAGATTTAAGATCTTTAGGAGACTCTCTAGTGGATAAACATTCTACTGGTGGTGTTGGAGATAAAACTACATTAATTATTGCTCCGATGGTTGCTGCTTGTGGTGTTAAAGTTGCGAAAATGAGTGGTAGGGGATTAGGCCATACAGGTGGCACTATAGACAAATTAGAATCTATTCCTAATTTTAATGTTAATTTAACAGAAAGTGAATTTAAGGAAGAAATTAAAAAAATAGGTCTTGCTATTACTAGTCAGACTAAAGAAGTAGCAATTGCTGATAAGAAAATATATGCATTAAGAGATGTGACTGGTACTGTTGAATCTATTCCTTTAATAGCATCTTCAATTATGAGTAAGAAAATTGCTTTGGGGGCTAAGAAATTAGTTCTGGATGTTAAGATTGGTAGTGGAGCTTTAATTAAGAATAAGGAAGATGCTATTAGACTATCTAAGTTAATGATTAATATTGGTAGAAAGAGTGGTATTGATGTTATATGTTTACTTACTAATATGAATATTCCTTTAGGAGATAATATTGGTAATTCTTTAGAAGTAATGGAAGCTATTGAGATACTTCAAAATAAGAAAAATAATAATCTAAGAGAGTTATGTATAGAGCTTGCTACTTATATGGTGATGTTAGGAAAGAATATTGGTTATAATGATGCAAAAAATAAAGTATTAGAAAATTTACTTAGTGGTAATGCTTATTATAAGTTTATGGAAATGGTAAAATATCAAGGGGGAGATATATCGATATTACCAAGAAGTAAACATGTATATAATATTAGGAGTAATAAGCATGGATATTTAACGAATATAGATGCTTATAAATTGGGAATATTATCTATGTCAATTGGAGCTGGGAGAAAGAATAAAGAAGATAAGATTAATTATGGAGCTGGTATAATACTTAAGAAACATATTCATGATTATGTTGAAAATGGGGATATACTTATGGAAGTTCATACTGATTTAGAACTTTCTGATATTGATAATACAATATTTGAAATTAATAAAGAAGATAAAAATACTGATAAACTAATATATGAAGTAATTAGTGCAAAATAGAAGATTATATCTTCTTTTTTTTATAGAGGAGGAGTAATTTTTAAATTTTTTACTAATTATATATATGATGGAGTGAAATTATAATATATGATTCTATTATGTGGAAATATATTAGTATAAAAAGTGTCTAATAGAGTATTTTTTTTATAAAATGAAATAGATATTTGTTATAATAAATTAGAAGGATTTGGTAGTATGCAAGATAAGTTAGAAAAATTACTTAAAAAGATTGATTTTGATTCTGATAAATATAGTTATTTTGATAATGCTTCAATAGATAAGGTAATTGTATATGATAATAATAAAATGTATGAATTTATTATTAATACTAACGAAATTATTGATATAGAAATATATGAATTATTATTGCAAAAAATAAATAATTCTTTTAATAATTCTAGACTAGTCATAAATGCTAATAATGTAGATGATAACAAAATATCGGATTATGTTAAATATATTATTAGTAAGGAATCAGATAAATATAAAATATTTTTGGATAGGAATATTGTAGTTGATAATACTACCATTAATATTGATGCTTATAACAAGGTTGAATGTACTGACTTGATTCAAATTAAAAATAAGGTAATAGAGAAATTATATTGTTATGGTTTTAAGGGCTTTGATATTAGTATTAATTTGATTGAAAATGGTAATTCGGATTTGATCCTTCAGATTGAATCTGAAAAGCTTGTTGAGGTAAGTAAAATAGACATTAATGATAAAAGAGAAGATAATGTTAGTTTGGAAAAGAAACCTACTTATAGAGCTAAAAAGAGTAATGATATCACTCTAATAAAAGATATTATGTATGAAGTAGATAATATTAATATAAGAGGAGAAATCTTTGGAATAGAATATTTTGAGTCTAAAAGTGGATATAAGATTATAACTTTAAAAGTTACTGATTATACTGATAGTATATATGTTAAGATGTTTACTAAAGATGATAAGGAGTATGAATTGATTCAAGCTTTATTAAAAGAAGGTAAATGTTATAATTTTTATGGTAAAGTGTCAATGGATAAGTTTGCTAATGAATTAGTATTTAATACTAGATATAAGGATGTTACAGAAACGGAATTATTACCTAAAGAGAAGATAGTAGATGATAGTGAAGTTAAGAGGGTAGAACTTCATGCTCATACGATGATGAGTCAAATGGATGGTATTACTAAATTAGATTTGGGTAAACATACTTGTGAACTTGTTAGTAAAGCCATTGATATGGGTTATAGGGGAGTAGCAATTACTGATCATAATGGTTGTCAAGCTTTTCCTATTGCATATGGTATAATATCTGGATATAATAA
Organism: uncultured Clostridium sp.; assembly: GCA_964652515.1. GTDB lineage: Bacteria > Bacillota_I > Bacilli_A > RF39 > UBA660 > CAG-914. The sequence continues at coordinate 7,022 of CAZZAK010000046.1, forward strand.
GAAAATTGAAGATAAAGATAAGCATTTTAAAGGCTTATATGGTACTGAACTTACTCTTGTAGATGATACGGTTAATATTGTGGTTAGGCCATCGGAATTATCTTTGATAGAATCTACTTATGTTGTATTTGATACAGAAACTACTGGTTTTAATGCTGGTGGTGGTGATCAGATGATTGAAATTGGTGCTGTTAAAATATGTGGTGATGAAATAGTAGATAGATTTGATGAACTTATTAATCCGGGAAGAGAACTTCCTAAGAAGATTACTGAATTAACAGCAATTACAGATGATATGTTAAAAGAATGCAGAAATGAAGAGGAAGTAACTAAATCATTTTTAGAGTGGGCAGGGGACTTACCTATGGTTGCTCATAATGCTAAGTTTGATATTTCTTTTATTGAAATGGCAATGAAAAAATATAGCCTTGGTGAATTTAAAAATACGGTTATTGATACATTGGAGTTATCTAGAGCATTGGATCAGGGATTTTCTAGGCATAGTTTATCAGCTTTAGTTAAACGATATGAAGTGCCTTTTGATGAGGAGAGTCATCATAGAGCAGATTATGATGCAGAAGGTACTGCTTTAGTATTTAGTAAAATGGTTGATAAATTAGTAAAACAAAATTATGAGAAAATTACTGATTTAGATAAGTTAGTAAGTAGAGATGAAATATATAAATTTGGTAGAACTTATCATTTTAATGCTATTGCAGTAAATAAAACAGGTTTGAAGAATTTATTTAAAATTATTTCTCTAGCTAATACTGTTTATTTATATAAAACTCCTAGAATACTTAGAAGTGTACTTAATGATTTGAGAGAGGGATTACTTATAGGTAGCGGCTGTTATGAGAGTGAAGTATTCATTGAGGCTAGAAGTAAAGAAGGGCAAGAACTTACTAATATAATTAATTTTTATGATTACGTTGAAGTACAACCGGTGGACGAATACTGTCATTTAATTGATACTACTGATTTTAGGAGCGAAGATGAGATAAGGGGACATATTAGAAAGATAGTTAATGCTACTCGTGAAGCTGGTAAGATAATGGTAGCTACTGGAGATGTTCATCATTTTTATAAAAGTGATAAGATTTACAGGGAAATTATTATTAATCAAAAAGTACCTGGTGGTGGTAGACATCCGCTTGCTAAAAATGAAATTAAACATATTCCATCACAACATTTTAGAACAACTAAAGAGATGTTAGAAGATTTCTCTTTCTTAGGGGAAGATCTTTCTTATGAAATAGTAGTTACTAATACTAATAAAATACTTGATATGGTAGAAGAGATAGAAGTTATTATTGATACTGGTGGTATACCATTTTCTCCTAGAGTAAAATCCGATGATGGTAAGAGTTATTTGGATTGTCCTAGAGTTGTTACTGATTTAGTTTATGATAAAGCTCGTGAGTGGTATGGTGATAATTTGCCTCATAATATTGAGGAAAGAATTGCTAAAGAATTATATGGTGATATAATTTATAAAATATATTATGAAGAAGTTAATAATGATAATAAAGATTTATCGGAAAGTGATAAATTGGAAATGGTATTTAAGAAAATTCATGATGTCGTAGTATCTGGATATGATAATGTGTATGAATTAGTTAAAAATTATGTTATTAGTCATTGGGATACGGAAAATGATGGCGAACAGGATGAAAAAAGTTTAAAAAAGAAAATAAAGAAAAGTCTTGGAGGTATTATTGGAGGAGGCTTTGATCCGATATATTTAATAGCTCAAAGATTAGTTAAACATTCTAATGATGAAGGATATTTAGTAGGATCACGTGG
>CAZZAK010000047.1:0-8820 GCA_964652515.1 uncultured Clostridium sp.
TAAACGTGCTTCTTCGCCCAGTTGAAAACGGAACACAGCTCGTCCCAGTAGTCGATAAGAAGCCTAATTTGTTACCTGTTATACCTAGTTTATTAAATATTATTACAAATAATAAATATTATGGACCTAAAAGTTTTCAAGATGTACAAGTTATTTTATCTGGTGGCGATTATTTAAGTGATGAACTACGTGATAGAACAGAAAAATATTTTCGTAAATGCGGTTCTATAGCTCATATTCAAATAGGATATGGTTTGTCTGAAGCAACTGCCTTTGTATCTGCTACATGTGAAAGTATTAAATCTATTGATAACATAGGTATTCCTAATCCAGATAATATTATGAAAATATTTGAACCATATACAGATATTGAGAAGGAATATGGTGAAATTGGGGAAATATGTGTTAAAGGTCCATCTGTTATGTTGGGTTATATTAATGAGGATAAGGAGACAGAAAACATTCTAAGAAGACATTATGATGGTGATATTTGGTTACATACTGGTGACTTGGGTTATATGACTAAAGATGGAGTACTCCACTACTCTTCTAGATTAAAGAGAATGATTATATCTAATGGATATAATATTTATCCGTTAGAATTGGAGGAAATAATAAACAAGAATAAATATGTTTCTTCCTCAGTAGTTGTAGGTATTAAGCATAGAATAAGACAAGAAGTTCCTAAAGCTGTTATTGTTCTTAAGAAAGATATAGATCATACTAAGGAAATAGAAAATGAAATTAAAACTTATTGTAATGAGAATATTCCTAAGTATGCTAAGATATTTGAATATGAATTTAGAGAAACTCTTCCTGTTACCAAAATAGGTAAAATTAATTATAGGGAATTACAAAAATAGGCTTCTATAGAAGCCTATTTTTCGTTGACATTGTATTACTATTATGATATATTTTAAGTGATAATAGATAATTATTGAAGGGGATGATTATGAAAAAACAATATTTTATAATATCACTTTTATGCTTAATACTTGCTGTTAGTATTTGTATGCCAGTATTTGCTTTAAATGGTGAAAGTAATTATACGCAGAAGTTATCTGGTAATTCTTATTATTTTTCTGTAGGTAATATTGGCAACGTAAGGCCTGATAGTGATATAATAGTTCCGATTTATTTGGATTCCATTGGTAAATCAATACCAAAGCTTAGTTCTGTTAGTATTTTTGTTGATTATAATGCCGATAATTCTAATGCTTTTACGTTTGTAGATGCTTATTGGGCTAATCAAATACCACAGAATTGGAGTGAAGATGATCTTCAGGCTCTTAATAGTTTAATTGGTAGTGAGGAATTACTATATACTAGTGGATGTTCTCATTTAATGCATCCTACTGATAATGGTGTAAATGGTACAATTATTTGCACTGGATATTCAAATGATCCTGATGACGGATATAGTGCTCAGGCATTTAATGCTAGAGGTCCTATAGCGTTTATTGTCTTACACACTAGTGATAATTTTTCTGGAGATCATAAAATTAAATTTAGAGTTTATGAAACCACTCAAACAATGTTATTCTATCTTCCTATTTTTCAAGTATCAGAGCATATAGATTATCACTGGAATAGAAAAGAACCATTTAGTGTTATTGATGGTATTATTTCTTCAAATAATATAAGTAGTACTATTACATTTGTAGATTGGAATGGTACAGTATTGGATACTCAACTTGTTCTTGGAGGAAATAATCCTTCTGATATTCCTCATCCTAAAAGAATTGGCTACGAATTTGATAGTTGGGATAAAAATTTAAATAGTTTTGATGACGTTATTGCTTTCGGTGGTTATAATGTATATCGTAGTTCTATTGTAGCAGCTACATATAGTCCTATTTTTTATAATGTAGATTTTGTTGTAAATGGGGCTGAAGGATGGACTATTCCTTCTCAATCTGTAGAATATGGTAAAGCTGCTGTAGTACCTGACAGTCCAAGTGGATATGAGTGTATATTTGATGATGAATACTACTTTGTGGATAAAGATATGACTTTAACTGTTCAATGTCAGAGAACTGATGAAAATAACCAAGAACCTACTTTACCATAGTAAACATTAAAAAAGCTTCATATTTGAAGCTTTTTTTAATTCCACAAATGTTCTGGATATTCTCCGTTATCTATTAATTCTTGAATAGAGTTAACAACATTTTCTTTGTCTTCCTTATATGTAACTCCATGCCATACGGCATTTGTTTTTAGTACTTTGATATCTACTAAACCTTCTTCTTTTTCTTCAAAGATAACCATAGGAATTAGAAATTCACAGCTACTTAAATCATTCTTATTTTTTTCAAAGAAATTCTTGAAAGCTTTTTCTAGATAATTATATATGTCTTTCGTGAAGCAGAACACACTCATAGAAATTGGTCCATCTTCTTTAACTATAAATTCTTCTCCTCCGTCTAATGAGCATGCTACTATTTGGCCATTTTTTCGTTCTACTTTACTTTCAGTTATTTTTGTTAAATATCCATTTTCTACTTCACATACTCCTCTTTTTACGCTACCATATTCTGTTAATGTATTGGCAGCTTCATAAGCTACTAAAGCATATTCTCTATTCTTTTTATCTTTTCTGTTTAGAAATTCTTTTGCAGTATGGAAAGCATCTCTTCCATAGAAATCGTCAGCATTTATGGCTACAAAATCTTCATCAACACAATTCTTAGTACATAAAATTGCTTGTCCTGTTCCCCAAGGCTTTACTCTTCCTTCTGGTATTGAGTATCCTTCTGGAATATCTTCCATTTTTTGAAAGGCATATTCTACTTTTATTTTTCCTTCAATTCTCTTACCTACTGTGTCTCTGAAAATATCATAGTTTTCTTCTTTAATAACAAATACTACCTTTTCAAATCCTTCTCTTATGGCATCATAAACTGAGTAGTCTAATATAAAGTTTCCATCTTTATCGATTGGTTCTATTTGCTTTAACCCACCAAATCTGCTACCCATGCCTGCGGCCATTATAACTAATGTCATTATTTTACCTCCTTAATTATTTATAATATAACATATTTCTTTATTTTATTCAATATACTATATTAATATATGGATTATTAAAGTGTAGTGTTACAATTGATGTGAAACATTTATATAGAAAAAAAGTGATTCAAGTTGTATAATATTGAGTCGTTAAACAAACAAATCATACGAAAGGACTTGAATCACAATGAATATTATAAATGAAAGTAACGAAAAAAGCAAAAGATATTTACCACATGAGGTAAAAACTAGATTAAATGCAGTTAAAACTTATAGAAATGGAAACTCTATTGATTATGTATGTAGAAAATATCATATATCAAGAATATCACTCTATAGATGGAATAAATCTTATGATGGAACTATTGAATCTATCATGGATAAATCTCATAGGCCATTATCTAAACATCCTAATGCACATACAGATGAAGAAATAACTTGGATAAAAAATTTAATACGAAGAAATCCAAATATAACATTATGTGAATTATGGTATAAATTAAGATTAAATAGAGGTTATTCAAGACATATAGGTAGCTTATATAGAGTTTTAAAAAGAATAGATTTTTATAAAGAAATTAATATTAAACATACTTCTAAATATGTACCAAAAAAGTACTATACTCCAGAATATATTGGTGTTAAATGGCAGATAGATGTTAAATTTGTTCCTGTCTTGTGTTATAGTGATAAAATACCACCTGATAAGAAGTTTTATCAATATACATGTATTGATGAAGCATCTAGAGAAAGATTTCTTTATTGGTATGATGAACATACGCCAGCCAATACAGTTGATTTTGTTAAAAGATGTATTTGTTATTATGGATATAAACCCTTAGAAATACAAACTGATAATGGTATGGAATTTACTTGGAATCAAGAAAAAATGAAGAAAATACATCCACTAGATAATTTGTGTTTAAAACTTAATATAGATCATCATAAAATAAGACCTAGAACACCAAGACATAATGGAAAAGTAGAAAGAAGTCATAGAAACGATAATGAAAGATTTTATAACACATTAATATTTAATTCACTTGAAGATTTAAGAGAAAAAGGAAAGAAATATCTAAATAGATCTAATCAAATACCAATGACAGTATTAGGATATAAAACCCCATTAGAGAGAAGACAACAATTATTATTTTCTTTGCCTGACAATTATAATACATTCATTTCTTTAGTCAATGCACTATAAATTTGACTTACGTCAATCATTGACTAAATTCATTTCTGTATTAAACCAGGCATAACAAAGAAAAACAACCCAATATTAATTGAGTCATTTTTTAAAAAAATTTTGTTTCACATCATTTACAAATATACACTATATTAATATATGGATTATTAAAGTTTGTAAAATTTGATAATTTGTTATATTATATTTATGAGGAGATTAGGATGAAAAAAGTTTTACTTTTATTTGGTGGTAGTTCCTTTGAACATGATATATCGTGTAAATCTGCTAGAGCAATTATTCAAAATATTGATACAAAGAAATTTGATTTAACAATCTGTGGGTTAGATGATAAAAATAATTTTTATTTATTTAAAGATGATATTTGTTATTTAGATGGTGATGAGTGGTTGAGTTCAGAAATTGATAAGATTGATAATCCTATTGAATTTATGAAACAATTTGATAAGGTATTCCCAATCATTCATGGTAGTCCTTGTGAGGATGGGAAGTTGATCGGCTTATTGGAAACATATAATATTCCTTATGTTGGTTCTAATTCTTTAGCTAGTGGTATTGCTTATAATAAGTACTATACAAAATTAATTTTAGATAAATTTGATATTCCCCAAGTAGACTATGAGATTATAATTAATGGTAATAAGATTAATACAAAATTAGAATATCCTCTTATTGTTAAACCCTCTTCTTGTGGTTCCTCAATAGGAATTAATATTGCTAATAATAAAAAGGAACTTGTTTTATATGTTAAAGAGGCTTTTAAGTATTCTGATAGTGTACTAGTAGAAAAATATATTAAGAAAAGAGAACTTGAATGTGGGATATTAGAAAGTCATAGTAAGTTAATTGTATCTTCTGTGGGAGAAATAATTCCTGATAATGGTTTTTATGATTACAGTTCTAAATATGAAGCAGATACTAGATTAGTTGTACCTTCTAGTATTAATGAGGAAATACAAAAACAGGTTCAAGATTATTCTAAGAAAATATTTAAAATTTTGTCATTACATACTTATGCTAGAATTGATTTTATGTATGACTATAATAATCAGATACTATATTTTAATGAAGTAAATACAATTCCTGGTTTTACTTCTATTAGTATGTATCCTAAAATGTTTGAAGATATTGGTATTTCTATGAAAGAATTAATTACTAGACTTATAGAAAACTAAAAACTATCCTATGGATAGTTTTTATGTTCCTAGATTTTCTTTTTTTCTTTTTAAATATATCTTTCTTATAAAATCTATGGGTAATACTGTTATAGATAATATGAACATACAAATAAATTCCTTAATATTTAAGCCATATGTTCTAAAAAGGTTGCCACCATAATACAGCAATATTATTTGTGTAATAGTGATAAAGGCAATTATAAATATAAAGGCTTTATTTTTAGTAATATTTGCTAATATATTAAGTCTATGTGTTCTTGCTGATAGGCTATTAAATATTGATATAAATATTAGTAGTCCAAAGAAAGCTGTCAATTTACTTTCATTTGTATAGATACTATTAATCAAAGTACTTTTTAGGAAAATTATACATATGATAGATGAATATAATCCTGTTACTAAAATTTGACTTGTCATATAGTGATTAATAATTTTTTCACTTCTTTTCTTTGGTGGTTCTTGCATATATTCTAATAATGCTGGTTCATAGGAAAACGCTAATCCTGATAATGTATCCATTATCATATTAATCCATAACATTTGAACTACTGTTATTGGTGTATCTATTCCTATGAATGGTCCTAGGATAGATACACTTAGAGCACAAAGATTAATTGTTAATTGGCATATTATAAACTTTCTTATACTTTTAAATATTGTTCTTCCGTAAAGAATGGATTTAGCTATGGATTTAATATTGTTATCTAATATGACTATGTCAGAGGCTTCTTTAGCTACTTCTGTTCCACTTCCCATGGCGAATCCTACATCAGCTTTTTTTAATGCTATTGCATCATTAACGCCATCTCCAGTCATTCCTACTACTAAATCTAGAGAATGGGCAATATTTACTAATCGACTTTTATCCTGTGGCATAGCTCTAGATATAACTCTTATTTGAGGTAATATTTTTCTTATTTCTTCATCAGTCATTTTATTCATCACTTCACTAGTTAATATTATATTATCGCTAGTGTCTATAATATTTAATTCTTTAGCTATAGATACTGCTGTTTCTTTGTTATCTCCGGTTATCATTACTGTTTGTATTCCAGCTTTTTTCACCAATTCTATTCCTTCTTTTGCTTTGTCACGAATATTATCTATAAACATTATAAATCCTACTAGTGTTAATTTATTAATATTATTTATTTCTTTTTCTTCGTTTATGGCTAATGCTATAGTCCTTATCATTCCTTTGGAATATTTTTTGACTTCATTTAAAATGTTTTCTTTATTTCTAATAATGTGTCTAATACCTAATTCATCATAATAATATTCTGAATTATTAACTATTATTTCTGGTGCTCCTTTTATATAGTTAATTGTTTTTTTATTGTCTTCTATTTGGGTTATCATATATTTTTTATCTGATGTAAATGGTATTTTGTTAATAACATTGACTTCTCTATGATACTCTTTTATATAATCTAATATAGCTCTATCTGTAATATTACCTCCAATTATTTTATTATTTATTTTATCATATAATGACTCATTATTAATATACATAGAATCCATTATTATCTTTTTATATTTGTCATTTACTTTATTTAAATTTATTTCTTTATTATTTCCAGATAATATACCTGCCACTTCTAATTTGCCATTAGTTAAAGTACCTGTTTTATCTGTGAATAGTATGTTTATATTACCTGATGTTTCTATACCAACTAATTTTCTTACTAAGACATTATCTTTTAACATTTTGTTCATATTAGAGGATAATACTAGTGTAATCATCATTGGTAATCCTTCTGGCACTGCTACTACTATGATTGTAACGCATAATGTTAGAGCTTCTAGTAGGTAAGAAAACATTAAATTATAGTTAGTTAAGGTTGATAATATTAAACTTAAATTGAAATTATTTATTATAACTATTTTATTAAAAAGTACAGAGATAGCTACTAAAAAAGAGGCTATATAACCCACTCTACTTATATTCTTTGCTAGGACTGTTAATCTATATCTTAATGGAGATTGTTCTTTATTTTCCTGAATTTCTATAGCCATATGTCCATAAAAAGTATCATCTCCTACTGCTGTTACTAACATTTCAGCATTTCCTTCTATTACAACAGTTGACATATATACTTTATTATTTTCTTTTATTTCTTCTACATTGGTAATACTTTTTTTATTTGACTCTATAGATTCACCGTTCATCATTGATTCGTCAACAGATATATTGCCAGAGATTATTATTCCATCAGCTGGTATTTTATCTCCAGAGGATAATATAACTAAATCGTTATATACTACTTCATCTATTTTTATTTCTGTTACCATTCCATTTCTTTTTACTTTAACATTAATTTTAGAATTTTCTTCAGTTAATTTATTAAAGGCCCGCATAGAACCATATTCTGATAATGATGATATTAAAGAGGCTACTAATATAGCTAATATGATACCTATTGTTTCAAAAAAGTCGAAATCTTTAAATAGGAATATTGTCTTTATGGCTAAAGCTATTAATAAAATTTTTATTATGGGATCTGATAGAGTTTCCAAGAGTAGTTTTATGAATGTATCATCATTTTTCTTAGTTATTGTGTTAGTTCCATGTTTTTTTCTATTACTAACTACTTCTTTACTAGTAAGACCATTATTATTCATAATTATCCTCCTAGTTAAGGTTATTTATAGTCATTAAAAAAAGAACTATATTTATGAGACATAATTCTTTCTTTTTCATCTAGTTTTTTCTTTATGACAATTATTTATAATAAGTGGAAATAATAGTATTACAATTATACTTATTATAAAAGATATGTTACCAAGTTTTGTACCTTTATATTTAACAATCATGGTGCCACTTTTAGGAATAGTAACTTCCATAAATCCTTTTTCATTTTCATAGTAGTTTAAATTTATTTTGTTATTGTTCTTATCTATCAATTTTATCCTATATCCCAAGTAGTATAGTCTTGGTAATTCTAATGTAACTTTTTCTCCTTCTAAATCAATATTAGCTTCTAGATATGGAGTATCATTTAATATTTCTTTTATTTTAGCATTTCCTTCAATTATTTCTATGGTATTACTCCTACTCTCAAAGTATTCATAATTATCTCTAGTATTTACTGGTAAATATTCTACTTGATGGCCTAAGTCATTGTTGAAGTAATAAGGTACTTCTTCGCTATAGTCTTTGATATTATCTAATGAATTAAGCGATAACAGTAGTGTTAAAATAATTATAATAGGCACTATTATTTTTTCTCCTTTATTAGGTATTATTCTTATTACTAAACACGATAAAAGAGAAATGGCAAATGATACGAAAGTAAATATTCTCCAGGGAAATTGAATGTTATAAAAGAATTTGGGAATAATTTCCCATGGAAAAAGAGATGAAGTTAGAAATATTGATGCTAATAAGAAAATTAGTAAGTTTCTATATATTTCTTTTTCTTTAGTTTT
>CAZZAK010000048.1:0-8663 GCA_964652515.1 uncultured Clostridium sp.
ATTTTTGTAATAATAGTATTTTTTTATATATTATGTTATACTTATAAAGAATAGAGGATTATGTATGGAAAAAGAAATAATAAAAATATTAGAAGAAAAAGGTAATATTTCATTAACTAGTATGGAAATAAATGATAAACTAGGTTTAACAACAGTAGAAGAATATCAAAATCTAGAAAGTATTTTAGATAAACTATGTAAAGAAGGCACAATATATTATAGTGAAAAGAAAAAGAGATATACCTTATTTAAAAATACAAATTTTATAAAAGGAAAATTAATTATGAATCCAAAAGGCTATGGATTCGTAGATATTGATGATTCAAAAGATGATATATTTATAGCAAACAATAATTTAGAAGGAGCTTCAAATAATGATATAGTTATTGTTGAATATTTAAATAAACATAGTAATGAAGGAAAAGTAGTAAAAGTAATATATCGTGATGAATCAAACTTAATCGGAGAAATATTCTTTAAAAACAATATGCCATTTGTAAAATTTGATAGAGAAGAATATGGAGAATTACCAGTAGATCCTTCATCATCTTCATCATGTGTTGAAGGACATAAAGTACTAATTAAAAGAATAAATGAAGGTAATCACGTTAAAGCATATGTAGAGAGAATAATAGGACATAAAAACGATGTAGGAGTAGATATCTTATCTTATATATATGAATATGGTTTTAGTCCAGACTATAGTGAAGATGTAATGCACGAAGTAGAAACTTTACCAAATGAAGTAACTGAAGAAGATTTAGAAGGAAGAACTGATTTAAGAAATGAAATGATATTCACTATTGATGGTATAGACACAAAAGATATAGATGATGCCATTTCCATTAAAGACTTAGGAAATAATAATTATGAATTAGGAGTCCATATAGCAGATGTATCACATTATGTTAAAAAGGATAGTTTCTTAGATAAGGATGCTTATGAAAGAGGTACTAGTGTATATTTAGTAGATAGAGTAGTACCAATGTTACCACATACATTATCTAATGGAATATGTTCACTAAACCCTAATGTAGATAGATTAGCTCTTTCATGTGTTATGAACATTAATGAAAAAGGATATGTTAAAGACTATAAAATATTTAAAAGTGTTATAAGAAGTAGGAAACAAATGAATTATGATGCTGTTAATTCAATATTAATAGATAATATTGTGCCAGATGATTATAAAGAATTTGTTCCATATTTAGAAAAAATGCAAAAATTATCTTTAATACTACGTAAAAAGATGGTTAATAAAGGATATTTAGAATTCAATAGTCCTGAAACAGTCATTAAAGTAGATGACAAATGTCATCCTATAAGTATAGAAGTACATAAACAAAGAGAAGGTGAAAAATTAATTGAAAACTTCATGATTGTAGCTAATGAGACAGTAGCAGGTTTCATAGAAGACTTGAACTTACCTGGAATATATCGTGTTCATGATAAACCAAATAAGGATAAGTTAATAGAATACTTGAAATTCCTAAGTATTAAAGGTTATAATATAAAAGCCGATATTAATAAATTTAGTCCTAAAGATTATCAAAACATTTTAAATAAGATTAAAGATGATCCAGCTAAAGATATATTAAGTACATTAGCTATTCAAACAATGTCAAAAGCTAAATACTCAGAAATAAATATTGGTCACTACGGAATAGCTTCTAAAAGATACTCTCATTTTACATCTCCAATAAGAAGATATCCAGATTTAACACTACATAGATTAGTCAAAGATTATTTAAATAATGCTGGAGATAAAAAAATAAGTTATTGGAAAAAGAAATTACCACTAATAGCAATCCAAACATCTAAGAAAGAACAAGACTCTATAGACTGCGAAAGAGATGTAGAAAAAATGAAAAAATGTGAATATATGGAGGAACATATTGGCGAAATATTTACTGGATATATCAGTGGAATGATGAACTTTGGTTTCTTTGTCATGTTAGATAATACCACCGAAGGGTTAGTTAGATTAGAATCATTAAGAGATGATAATTATAATTATATTAAAGAAAAATATATGATAATAGGGAAAAATAGAGGCAAAAAATACATGTTTGGTGACGAAGTAAAAGTATAATTAATATATTTATCTAACGAAACTATTCAAGTTGATTTTGACCTATTAAATGCTTAATTATTCCTAGAAAGGGACGTAACACTACTAAAAAGAAAAGAACAATATCTAAAAATAGAAAAAGAAGAAAGTTAAGAAAGAAAATATTAAGAATAGCCGTAATATTATCTTTTATAATAATGCTTATAGTAATAGGCGTAGCTACTACATATGGAATAAAATATGTAAAAACACATTTCAAAGATAATCAAAGTGAAATAAAAAAGAAAGAAAATAAAAAAGAAAAGTGGGAAGATAAAATATATACAGCTTCACTAATTATGGTAGGAGATGCTCTAATTCATAGTAGTGTGTATCGTGATGCTAATAAATTAGCCGGCGGTAATGGATATAATTTTAAACCACAAATAGAATATATTAAAGAAATAACTAAAGATTATGATTTAGCTTATTATAATCAAGAAACTATTCTTGGAGGTTCTGAATTAGGATTAGGAGATTATCCAAGATTTAATTCTCCTTATGAAGTAGGAGATGCTATGATCGACGCTGGATTTAATTTAGTATCCCTAGCGACTAATCATACCGTTGATAGTGGAGAACAAGCAGTATTAAATTCACGAAAATACTGGAACTCTAAAGAAAACGTCGTAGCTATAGGTAGCTATAGTAGTGATGAAGAAAAAGAAAAATTAGAATCAGAAATACATGAAATAAATGGAATTACTTATGGATTCTTGAACTATAGTTATGGAACTAATGGATTACCTATACCAAACAATCATAAATATTTAATTAATGTTTGGCCATATACCAATGAATATGAAAGTTATAAAGAAACAATAAAAACTGATATAGAAAAACTAAGAGATAAAGTGGATGTCTTAATCGTAGCCATGCATTGGGGAGTAGAATATACACATACTCCTACCGATTATGAAATAGATCAAGCCAAATTCCTTTCATCTTTGGGAGTAGATATTGTAATTGGTACCCATCCACATGTAATCCAACCAGTAACATGGATAGATAAAACATTAGTTTTCTATTCCTTAGGTAACTTTATATCTGCACAGTATCAAAACGAAGGAAGTTGTTATAATTATAAATGTATGGTAGGATTAATGCCTAGTTTAACAATTACTAAAACAGTAAAAAAAGATAGTACAGAAATAGAAATAAGCAATATTAAGAATGAATTAATATATACGTACTATTCTAACTGGTCTAATTTCAAAGTAATCCCATTCTCTAATAGTAATATTAAAAAATATTTCTGGAACTATCAAAACATATATAATACATATAAAGAAGTAGTACAAAGAATGGATAACACTATGGAAGTAGTACCAGCATACAATGGGGGGTAATTATGGAAATACTAAATAGACAAGCAAAATTTAATTATTTTATTGAAGACTCACTAGAAGTAGGAATATCTCTATCTGGAACAGAAATAAAATCTATAAGAGAAGGAAAAGTAAATATCAAAGACTCATATGCAATAATTAAAAACCATGAACTATATCTATTAAATGCACATATATCTCATTATGATAAAGGTAATATCTTTAATAAAGATGAAAATAGAACAAGAAAATTACTTGCACATAAAAAAGAAATAATAAAACTAGAAAATAAAGTAAATTTAGAAGGATATACTTTAATACCATTAAGGATATACTTTAAAACTAACCGTGTTAAAGTAGAAATAGGAGCATGTAAAGGTAAAAAAAATTACGATAAAAAGGAAACTATTAAAGAAAGAGATATTCAAATATTCAATCAAAAATATGAAAAATATAGATAAATTAAGTCACAAATAGTGACTTTTTTCGATATTTTTTATCGTTTTTGTATTGTAATATAAACAATTATTTGTTATAATCATTAATGACTGAAGGGAGGGAAGTTATGTCTGTAAGTGTTAAGAATGGCAATATTGAATTTGCACTAAAAAGATTTAAAACAGAAGTTGCTAAAGATGGCACCCTTTCTAAGGCAAGAGAAAGAGCTGACGGTTATAAAAAGCCTGGAGTAAAACATAGAGAAGAAATAAAGAAAAATACAATCAATTCTAGAAAAAATAATCGTAATAGAGATCGTTACTAGGAGGTAAGCATGTTATTAGATAGAATAAAAAGTGATTTAGTAACTAGTATGAAAAATAAAGATACGTTTTCACTAAACGTAATACGTATGGTCAAAGCTAGTATCCAAATGGAAGCAATAAATAAAAAAAGAGATTTAACTAATGAAGAAATAATTTCTGTTATCGAAAAACAAATTAAAATGCGTAAAGATGCTATTATTGAATTTGAAAAAGGTAATAGAACTGATTTAGTAGAACAAAATACTAAGGAAATAGAATTATTAAAAAAATACATGCCAGAACAATTATCAGAAGAAGAAGTAAATAAAATAATAGATGAAGCATTTAAATTAATAAATCCAACTAGTAGTAAAGATATGGGACTAATTATGAAAGAAGTTACTCCTAAATTAAAAGGAAGAACAGATATGAGTAAAGTTAGTTCTATAATAAAAGAAAAGTTAAATTAAAAGATACAAATTACTTTGTATCTTTTCTTTTAATAAATCTATTTCTTATTCTTACTAAAAATGGTGGATTAATACACTCATAAAAATAATTAAACAAACTCTTAATATTACCTAAAACCCTATCATCTAAAAAAGAATCTAAATAAGCAGCACTCAAAGCATCAAGTTCGCCAAAAAATCTATTTTTCGGCACAATAAATTTATGATTAAAAAATAATTCCTGGCACACACAATATTTATTATTATATTCACTAATGACTTCTACTGGAATAAATTCAGGAATATTTGCTTTCTCATAAATACTCCTTTTAGTATTCCTAATAAATGTTTCTGGATAAATATCATCGATTTGTTCTATTTCAGCTGCTTTTTTTAATACACCATTTATTTCACTATGAACTGTTGGATTAGTTTCTTTTAGAAAGTATCTTTCATTCTTATCGTGATCTAATACGCAAAACTCTTCAGTTTTAATAATATATTTTCTACCTTTCATATAACCACCCAATAAAATTATATCAAAAAATTAATATATAGTAAAGAAATAATGGATTATTGCTAAAATTATTATCTTATAGTATAATTAAAAAGAGGTGAGAACTATGAAATTAGTTGATACATCAAATTTAAAAGGCACTGAGGATTATTATGGTAAAGAGCAACTAATAAGAAATTATATTATCGATATTATTAAGAATAGTTTTGATAATTATGGATACTTACCATTAGATACAGCCATTTTAAATAGTTATGACATATTGGCATATAAATATCAAGACGGAGCTGAAATATTGACGGAAGTATATAAATTAACAGATCAAGGCAATAGAAATTTAGGTCTTAGATATGATTTAACAATACCATTTTGTAAATTTATAGCTAATCAGAAAGAATTAAGATTACCACTACGTAGATATGAAATAGGTAAAGTATTTCGTAATGGTCCAGTTAAACCAGGTAGAATGAGAGAATTCTATCAATGCGATGCTGATGTTGTAGGAGTAGATGGCAATGATATAGAAATAGAACAAATGATTATGGCTATTACTACATATCAAAAATTAGGTATTGAGCCAATAGTTAAATGGAATAACAGGAAATTAATGTCTTCTTTAATAGGATATATAGATTCAAATATCGATAAAGATATCGTAATAGGCATCATTGATAAGATGGAAAAAATATCTAAAGAAGAATTATTAAAAGAATTTAATAAAGCAAATATTAAAGAAGATATAGCTAATCAAATATTAGATATATTTAATAAAGATATAGATTATTATAATAGTTTAAATATAGAAGATGATTTATTTAAAGAAGCAATCAAAGAAATAAATTACATTAACGATAAGTTTAATTATTTAGAACTATCAAATAATACAAGATTTACTCCAACACTAGCAAGAGGACTAAGTATTTATACAGGTACAGTATTTGAATTTTTTGATAAAGAAGAAAGACTAAAATGCTCAATTGGCGGTGGAGGAAGATATAATAAAATTATCACTAACTTTATAAATGATGGTAATATTTATCCAGCCGTAGGATTATCTTTTGGATTAGAACCAATATACACAATCATAAAAGATAAACTAGAAAATAAATCCAATATTGATATATATATAGTGCCAATGGAAGATAATATAGAAGGTATTAAACTAGCTACTAAATTAAGAAAAAATAATTTAAATGTTTTAGTGGAATTAAATAAAAAGAAACTAAATAAATGCTTTGAATATGCTGATAAAAGCAACATAAAATACATAATTATTTTAGGTAGTGAAGAAATAGAAAATAAAGTATATACAATTAAAAATATGCAAACTAGAGAACAATTAAAATTAAATATAGAAGAGTTACTTGAATACATAAATAAGTAACTCTTTTATATTTACATTAAAACAAATATAATATATAATTATACTAGATAGTAGGGTGATAAGATGAAAACAAAATATAGATATATCATAGTTTCAATAACACTAATACTTATAGTAGTAGGCATAACTGTATATAGTTCACTTACATACAGTGCAGAAGAAAATGGTATAGATTTAACATCAGAACAATACATTGGTATAATTTTTGAAAATGATACCCAAGGGATAACAAATTATGATCAAACCATATTTGCTGATAATATAAGTAACTTACCTAGTAGTTATATAGTTCCAAATATACCAAATAATAGACAACAGAAAAATAACACATGCTGGGCATTTGCTTCAATAAACTCCCTAGAAGTTACATTATCTAACAAATATAGTTTATCTGATTATGGTAATAGTAAAAGAATCAATCCATATCACATGATAACGTCAATAAACCTAAAAGTTGGAAATCTATATAATCCATATGGGTATAGAAAAGAAGAGGCATCACACGGAGGAAGTGATTTCTATGTAATAAATTACTTAACAAATGGAATTGGATTTAGCACAGATGAAAGTTATGTATATCCAACAACAAATATTCTTAATAATCTGAATCTAGCAAATGTATTAAATGCCTCTAAGGAAGATTATCAAGTAAAAAAAATCCAATTTGTTCCAGGTGCAAATATAAATGATAACGCATCTACATACCCAGAAAATCAAAGCGTTATTAACAAAATAAATGATATTAAAACACTAATAAATGACGGAATAGGGGTAGCAGTAGTAACAACTCCAGAAATATCAAAATGCTATAATAGTGAGAAAAAATCAAAATATTGTCCTAAAAAAGATATAGCATCAGGCAGTCATCTAGTCACAATAGTAGGTTGGGATGACAACTACTCAATAGATAATTTTGTATCAACCAATATTCCTCCGGCTAACGGAGCATGGATTATAAGAAATAGTACAAATGTTAATCAATTGTATTATTTATCATATTACGATTATTTATCATTACATAGACCAAATTTTACTGTTACAAAAGTAAACGAAAAAGACTATGATAATGTATACCACTATAATCCATCGGGATGTAGCGGAGAAGATTGTTTACAATATAATAAAGCTCCATCAAAAATTGCTAACGTTTTTGAAAAAAATAATAACAATGACAAAATTGAAAGATTAAAAAGTGTTTCATTTTTTGCGTACACCGGAGAAGAAATAAATGAAACAGTTAAAGTATATTTAAAAAGCGGAAATATAATAGATGATACTATATACAATGAAACAAATTTTGTTGGGGAAGTTGAAATACCTACTGATGGTTATTATACTCTAGATTTAGAAGTACCACGTGACATAGAAACCCATAAATTTATAATAGGATTATCACCATCTTCCGATGAAATGTTAGTAGTACAAGGAAAAGCGAACGACAATCTAACATATAACGATGTTGGAATACAAGAAGGAATAAGTTATTATAAGAATTCAAACAATCAATGGATAGATACATATAATTATCAATTATTATCCACTAAAAAGCCATCAACTAATTTCATTAAAGCTTATACCGAAAATACTAATATATTACCATCAAATCAAGAAACAGAAGAAACATATACTATAAAACACTATTTGCAAAATATAGATGGAACTAGTTACCCAACAACGCCAACTGAAATAGAGCATTTAACAAGTTATGTCGGATACAATGTAATTGTTGAACCAAAAACTTATAAAGGATTCTCTAGTCCTTCAAAACAAACATTTACATTAACAGGGACTAACGATAAAGTAATAGAATTAAGATATATAAGAAATAGTTATAATTTAGAAATAATCCCTGGAGAGGGTATTTCAAGTGTAACAGGAATTACAACAAGTAATAATGTTATTGTCGAAAAGCACTTATATAATGAACCTATAGAAATAAGAGCAGCATTGCAAAGTGGCTATAATTGGTCTAATTGGACTGATACAAATAATAATATTATTTCAAACAGTCAAAATTATCAATTTAATATGCCAGATTATAATTTAATATTAACAGCTAATGGAACAAACAATAATACTCAAACATATTCAGTAACTGGAGTAGAACTAAATAAAAACACATTACAGTTAAC
>CAZZAK010000049.1:0-8607 GCA_964652515.1 uncultured Clostridium sp.
AAAGATAAAGATAAAGTAGATGAAAGTAAAAATAAGCAAATAAAAGAATATACTAAACTCCTTAATAATAAAGAATATAATGTTAATTTGGATAAGATTATATTTAATGATGAAGAAGTTAGTATAGATGAATTTAAGAATTTATTTAACTATTTACTTAATATAGATAATTATGAATTTGATTATAAGAGTAGTAAGATAAAGAATTTACAGTTAAATATAGTTAAAGATATTATTGATAATATAAATACTCTAGAATTAGATATAAATAAAACAAGTAAAATTATTATTCCTCTTTTATTGAATACTAGTAATAATATTAATGAATCTGTTGATAGTAGTGGGTTTAAAATAGATAATATTTCTATTAATGATTTACTTATTAATAAGAATAATGAAATGAAGGATAATTTAGCTAAAGTTAGTTTTAAGGGTAATAATATATATTTATCTGATGAATATTTATTTAATAAGATAATAAAAATATTTAAGAATGGTAAATATTATTTTAGTGAAGATAGATTTATTCTTGATGATAAAGATTTTAAATGTTCTATTCTTATTAGTAAGATGGTTGATTATTTAATTAGTTTAAGCTAGGTGATATAATGAGTGATTTTGAAAAGTTATTAACAGATGAACAAAAGAAGAATTTATCTTCTTCTCATGGTATATTAGTAGTTAATGGTGATAGATACTATTATAAATATTGTGATAATTTTCGTTTAAAAGGAAAAAGTATTCCCATTTATGGAGTAGAAGAATTAATGGAAGAATTAGCTAAGAGTGTTGGAATAAACTCCGCTCATTATGAATTAGCAAATATAGATGGTTCTTATTATACTTTTAGCAAAGAAATATCTCCTTTTTTTGATACTGGTGAAAAATTAGGAATTGAAGCACATAGTCTATATAATATATGGAATGAATTAGAAAAGAAAAAATATAATAATACTTATGATCTTATGTTAAATTTTATTAGAATGTATTTATTTGATTTATTATTTTTAAATGGAGATCGTGAATCAGATAATTGGGGAATTGTTTCAGAGAAAGGAAATGCAGAATTATATATTTTAGATAATGAATTTAGTTTTGATGATTTTTATCCTCCTCAATTAACAGCACATCCTGAAGATGATTATTATTCTCATAAAGGTGGATTTTATGCTATGTATGGAGATGAAAGTAATACATGCTCTAGTGAATTATATTTAGAAGAATTAGAATATTTTCTTAATGGGACTGGTAAGGAATATACGGAAGTATTTATGGATATGTATAATAAATTAACTCCTGAATTTGTTTATGAAAAGATTTTAGAAATAGAAGAAAATAATAATAAAAAAATGCCACATTTACATAGTAGATTAAATATTTATGAAGGGTATTACAAAGAAATAAGTAAACTATTAAATAATAAGAAGAAAAAGTAGTTTACTTTTTCTTTACAATGATATATAGACATGTTATGGATTTTTAATATTTTTTTTAGTATAATTATTCTAGGTGTAGTATATGAATAATGAATTAAATAGTATTGAGGGTATTGGACCTAAAACAGTAGAGTTATTAAATAAATTAAAAATATATAATAAAAATGATTTATTGTGTTATTATCCTTATAGGTATCAAGTATTACAAAGGAGTGACATTAGTAATTTAGTTAATAATTCTAAAATAATAATTGATGGAGTTATTGAAGGACAGCCGGTCTTAGTATACCTAAATAGAGGAATGAAAAAAATAGTATTTAGAATAAATGCGGGTAAACATATTTTAAATGTAGTTATATATAATAGACCTTATTTAATAAGTGATTTAAAGAAAACTATTGATGTTACTATTATTGGCAAATATGATAAGATTAGAAATACTATTGTAGCTTCAGAAGTTAGGTTAGGTAGATTACCAGAAAGTCCTCAAATAGAAAGCATTTATTATACTACTTCAGGTTTATCTAGAAAAAATATTGCAAAATTTATTACTTCTATGTTAGAAGAAGAAATAGATGTTTTAGATTATTTACCTGAATATATAAAGGATAAATATTCGTTTATGCCTAAAAAAGAAGCTGTACTAGAAATACATAATCCTAGTTCCATAGTAACGTTGAAAAAGGCAAGACAAAGACTTAAGTATGAAGAATTATTTATGTACTTATTTAAAATAAATTATTTAAAAAGAAAAATGTCTTTAGATAACAAATACATAAAAAGAGACATAGATCTGGATAAGGTTGAAGAATTTAAAAATAATTTAGGATTTGAATTAACTTTAGATCAGAACATATGTATAAAAGAAATACTTGATGATATGTCATCACCAAGGAGAATGAATAGGTTACTTGAAGGAGATGTTGGTAGTGGTAAGACAATTGTAGCATTTACAGCTATATATGCTAATTATTTATCTGGTTATCAAAGCGCGTTAATGGTTCCTACAGAAATATTAGCAGAACAGCATTATGAAGATGCATTAAGGATATTTAAAAAATATAAGATGAATATTAAATTATTAACTTCATCAGTTATTAAGAAGGAAAAGAGTGAGATATTAAAAGATTTATCTAATGGTAAAGTAGATTTAATTATAGGTACACATAGTTTAATACAAGATGATGTTATATTTCATAATTTAGGATTAGTTATTACCGATGAACAACATCGTTTTGGTGTTAATCAAAGAAGTCTACTTAATAATAAAGGAGTATATACTGATATGTTATCTATGAGTGCTACTCCTATTCCTAGAACTTATGCTTTGACTATTTATGGTGATATGGATATATCTATGATATATACTAAACCAAAGAATAGACTTGATGTTATTACTTATTTTAAGAAAGAAAAAGAAATAACTTCAGTATTAGAACTTATGAAAGGTGAATTAGATAAAGGTCATCAAATATATGTTGTAGCTCCTTCTATAGATATGGAAGAAGATAATGAAGTGGAAAATGTTACTAATTTAGTAGAAAAGATGAATTTGGCTTTTGGTAAATTATATAAAATAGGTTCTATTCATGGCAAATTAGATGCTAAAGAAAAAAATAAAGTAATGAAAGATTATGAATTAGGTAAAATTAATATTTTAGTATCCACAACAGTTATTGAAGTTGGTGTCAATATACCCAATGCTAGTATGATAGTAATATTTGATGCTAATTATTTTGGATTATCTACATTGCATCAATTAAGAGGTAGAGTAGGAAGAAGTGATATTCAAAGTTATTGTATTCTAATAGCTAAAGAGTATGATGAAAGACTTAAGTTTTTATCAGAATGTAATGATGGATTTATGATTAGTTAGTATGATGTTATATTTAGAGGTGAAGGAGATTTATTTGTTATAAGACAACATGGTGAAGTTGGATTAATACTTGCAAATGTAAATAAAGATTATACAATGTTACTTAGAGTAAAAGAAGATATAGATGAATTTATGGATAAATATTTTATTAATCCTCTAGAATATACTGAAATAAATAGTGAATTAGAAAAACTAAATTTAATTATGTAAAAAACTATTGCATAATTTTAAAAAATATATTATGATAATATTGTCATAAGATAGAAATATCTTGTGATCAACCTTTTTGCACTCTCTACATTTTGTAGGAGTGTTCAACCAAAACCCCCTGAAGAGGTCACGAATAAATGTGACCTCATTTTTTTGCTTATAAATAAAGAAATTGCGAGAGATAGACATAATAAAAAAGTGCCTTTTCATACGAATTTCATACGAATTTTGGGGTCAAAAAAAACGAAAAATGTGATTTTAACGTGGTTAAAGTTTTTGTAAATACTGACTTGAATTATTTTGTTCTCTTCATATTCAAGAGAGCGAGATTTATGATATAATTAATATGTAGAGGTGAAATAAATGAATTCAAAAATAGAAAATACAATAAAGTTTTATACATTGTGTAGCAAATTAAAAGATACGATAAGAAAAGGACCATTAACTTGGAATGCAAATAGATCAAGAATAGAAAGCGTAGCAGAACATATTTATGGTGTTCAAATGTTAGCTATCTCGATTTTTTATCAATTTAATTATAAATTAGATTTAAACAAAGTAATATTTATGATTGCAATTCATGAACTTGAAGAGATTGAAATTGGTGATTTAGCCTTTTATGAAACAACAAGAGAAGAAAAATTAATTAAGGGGAAAGAAGCAACTGATTATATTCTTAAAGATTTTTTAGGAAAAGATGAAATATCAGTTCTGTTAGAAGAGTATAATGAAAGAAAAACTGATGAAGCAATATTTGCTTATCATTGTGATAAGTTAGAATGTGATATTCAAATGAAATTATATGATCAAGAAGGATGTTTTGATTTAAATAATCAACCTAATAATCCAATTATAAATAATCCTAGTGTCAGAAAAGTATTAGATAGTGAAAAAAATATTTCTAATGCTTGGATTGAATTTGATAGAAGTAAATATGAAGATGATAAAAATTTTATAGCAATAATTGAATATTTAAAAGAAAATGAAATATAGAGGTATAAACATATTTAGAAACAATTTTTACATACGATTTTTTTCTATGTAAATCGTATGTAATTGATATTTTAAAGTAGATAAATCTTTATGAAATGAGAAAATAATATAAAATTTGTTTGTATTAGTGCTATGAGTATAAAAACGTGATATAATATACAATGCAGGGTTTTATAGTTACTTTAATAAAATCAAATGGAGGTAATGTATGAGGGCTACGTTTTTGGGTATAAAAGATAGTGAAAATATTTCAAGAGGAAATATGCTTAGTGATAAGTGTACTTATCAGTTTAAAGTTGGTAATAAAGTTGAAGAGTTTTATATTAGTGATGATAAAAATTATTCAATAAGAAATCAGTTAATGATAGGTTTTGAATATAATATAAACATCGAAGGGGACAGAATAATATCTGTAAATCTTTTTGATAAATGGGAAGAAAATGCTGATGGTTATATTCCGGGAGAAAGAACTTTAAAGAATTTTTTGATGACTTCTTTGGCACCACTTGGTAAAACACTATATGTATTTGGTGGTGGGTGGAATGTTCAAGATGATGGAAGTTCAAAATTAGCGACTTCTATTGGTGTCCCTCCGACATGGGAAAAATTTTATGATAGCAATAGTGCTGATTATTCATATAAGGTTGATACGTATCCTAAAAACGGGTGGAATAGATTTTATTATGCTGGTCTTGATTGTAGCGGTTATGTTGGCTGGACGTTATATAATACTATGTATAATCGAACTGGAATACATGAAGGCTTTGTTAATTCTTCAACTAAAATAGCAAGTTTATTGTCTAAAGATTATAATTATGGTGAATTTACACATCCTGATATTGATGATTACAATAAAATTTCTAATAGTCTTCATCCTGGTGATATTGTTAGTATTGCGGGCCATGTATATATTGTGATTGGCAAATGCGATGATAATAGTGTTGTAATTATTCATAGTACAGTTACTCCTTCTGTAACTGGTGTTATTGGTGGTGGTGTGCAATTAAGCGCTATTAGTGTAAATGGTGATAATGATACTAATTGTGAAGCATATCATCTTGCTAAACAATATATGGA
Source organism: uncultured Clostridium sp. (assembly GCA_964652515.1). Taxonomy (GTDB): domain Bacteria; phylum Bacillota_I; class Bacilli_A; order RF39; family UBA660; genus CAG-914. Next base: position 5,593 of record CAZZAK010000049.1, read on the forward strand.
GGAATATTATGGTGAGTGGTCACAGAGATATCCTGTTGTAGTGAGACCTGCTAGTATATATTTTTCATTTCTAAAGGAAGAAACAGGTATATTTTCATGGTTTTCTAACAATAATGGTTTAGATGATCCTGATGGAATTAAAGATATGAATGCTAGTGAAGTTTTGGAAACGATTTTTTCTAGAAAAAGTGTAAAAATGAGATAACAAGTTGAAGTGATATAGAAAAAGTAGATATCTCTTTTTTATATGTCTACTTTGACTATATCACTTCATTATCGAACTCTTAAAAAATGATGAAATTCGTTCTAAATTTATGGAATATGTTGACTCTTATGAATCAGATAGTCTTTTTGAAGATGCCATTGAAATTTATAAGAAAATTGAAAGTGGAGAATTAGAAAGTGAAGATGATAAAATAAAAATGGCGTCTATGAGTTCTACTGATAGGGATAATTTCCATATGAAAAAGTTAGAGCAAGCCGAAGGTTTAATGTGTTTATTATTAGCAGCTGCTAGAGATAAGGCTCGAATTTTAGAATTGGTGCTTGTCCCTGGTAGAGTTTCAAGAAGATAAATAGAATAATGTTAATTATTCTATTTTTTGTAAAGTTATTTATATGTTCATAAAAGTATATGAAAAAATAATATTTTATTATATAATTATATTGTAATAAGGAGTGTATATTGTGGGTAAGAAAAAGGAAGTTGTAGAAGAAGTTGCTAATATTAAAATTACATCTAAGGATGTGATGAATTTTGTTGGTAGTTTGGTAGGAATTTTTGTTTTTGCTAAGAAACTATATGATTATTATAATCAAAATAAATAAGTAATTATAAAGAATATTAATTCTGTAATATTCTTTTTTTGTATAATTAATTATTTTTATGTTCATATTAGTATTAAGGAGGAATTTATGACACAAAAAGAATTATCATATTATGAGGATGCTATAGGACATGAAGATAATATTATTAAAATTATTACTGAATCTATTAATAATTTAAATGATCTTGAATTAGTATCTTTTATGGAAAGCGAAAAAAATAAACATAATGAGATGAGAGGACAATTAGTTAATTTGTTGGAGGAAAAAGTAAATGAATGATCAGTTAATAATGGATAATTATTTATTAATACTTAAGAGTACTGTAGAAGTATATGTTCATGGTACTTTAGAAAGTAGTAATAATGATGTAAGAAAAACTTTAAAGGATAATTTGAATGATATTATGAATAGTCAGGCTGATACATATGATTTGATGACTAAGTATGGATGGTATCCAGTCAATAATGTTAATAATAATATGATAAGTAATACTTTGAGTAAAATTAATAGTAATAATTAAATACTAGTTATCTAGTATTTTTTTTGTTATAATTATTTTAGGTGAAGTGTATGAATTTATCTAAATCAAGATATTGTCGTGGTGTACAATGTAAGAAAATGCTATGGTTGGAGAAGAATAAACCTGATGAGATGGAAGAAGTGAATAATGAATCTGTATTTAATACTGGTAATATGATTCATGAAGTGGCTAGATATTTATTTGGTAGTCATATTAATATTGAATATACGGATAATTTATCTGAGATGATTAAGGATACATATTCTACTATTGAAAGTTATCGTGATGTGGTTATTACTGAGGCGTCATTTAATTATGAAAGTAATTTCTGTAGTGTGGATATACTTATAAAGAAAAATGATAAATATGAAATGTATGAGGTTAAAAGCAGTACTGAATTAAAAGATATTTATATTGATGATTCATCATATCAATACTATGTATTAACTAGTTTAGGATTTAATGCCACAAAGGTTAATTTAATTCATTTAAATAGTGATTATGTACGTCATGGGAAGTTGGAGTTAGATAAACTATTTACTTTTGAAGATATAACAAATGAAGTTAAGAGTAAGCAAGATGAAGTAAAGAAGAATATAGGCGAAATAAATAGATATATGGAATATGAGAATGAACAAACTGATAATATCGATATGAAGTGTTTTAAACCATATCCATGTTTGTTCTTTAAATATTGTACTAGAAATTTACCGGATAAGAATGTATTTAATATAGCTAGTATGCAAAATAGGAAGAAAATAGAATTATATAAGGAAGGTATATATAGTTATAGTGATTTATTAAAAGAAAATATTAATGATAAACATAAGCAACAAATAGAATTTGAATTATATAATAAAGATGATTATATTGAAAAAAATAAGATAGAAGAATTTCTTAATACTTTAACTTATCCATTATATTTTTTAGATTTTGAAACGTATCAGATGCCTATACCAATGTATGACGATGTTAGTCCATATATGCAAATACCTTTTCAATATTCACTTCACTATATGGAAAGTGAAAATGGTAAATTATATCATAAAGAATATTTATCAGAAAGTGGAATTGATCCACGTAGAAAATTAGCAGAATCTCTAGTTAAAGATATTCCTATGAATGTATGTGTATTGGCATATAATATGGCTTTTGAGAAGAGTGTTATTAAGAGATTGGCTAGTATTTATTCTGATTTATATGACCATTTAATGAATATTCATGATAATATGAAAGATTTGATGATACCTTTTAAAAATAGGTGGTATTATAGTAAAAATATGTATGGTTCTTATTCAATCAAATATGTTTTACCTGCTTTATTTCCTAATGATAAGGAATTGGATTATCATAATTTAGATTTAATACATAATGGAAGTGAAGCTATGGATAGTTTTAGAGAGTTAGAAAATATGGACTCAGAAAAACAGGAATATACTAGAGAAAGATTACTTAGATATTGTGAATTAGATACTTATGCTATGGTTAAAATATTATGGAAATTATATGATGTTGTTAATTAGAAAATACGGTTGTATTTTCTTTCTTTTTACCTTGTAATAATATCTTATTTATGGTATATTTATTAATGATAGAGGTGATTTAGAGTAATGAAAAAGAAGAATAAAAATATTCTTCTTATATTACCAATATTCACGGGGCTTTGG
>CAZZAK010000050.1:0-8432 GCA_964652515.1 uncultured Clostridium sp.
TTTGCATTAATCATATAAATATCCTCTTTTCATTACTCTAATACTGCTCAAATAAATGATTTGGATTATATAATTCATTTTACCACATAAATTAGATATTGTAATACAATTACCTATAAATTTATTAGAAAATTTTTAATATTATCATATATAGTTGTGTTTGTTATTTTGTTAACAAGCCATATACCAAATCCAAATTCAAATACTGTCAATATAATTATTATATTATTTGCAAATCCTGCACTCATAGTTGTAATAGATAAATCACGAGGAATTTCTAATTTATCACTAATATAATATGCAAAATTAATATTAGTATGCACTAGGTAAATAGCTAATCCACCTAATATAATAATAAGTGCCAATGCAATTGCTATTTTAAAAAAATCACAAATAAAATCTCTTAAATCATAATACATAATTAAAATCACTTCCTTCTGCATATATTATAACACATTTTAGGTAATATTCCGACACAATTTTAAATATTACCATTTTAAATGGGAAAATTATATTGTGAGGTGTTTTACTTATGATTTATGAAAGAATGAAAGATATAAGAACTTATTTTGATAATACACAAATAGAATTAGCAAGTTATCTAAAAGTTAGCAGATCAACATATGCAGGATGGGAAAATGGTATTGATGCTATACCATTATTAAAATTAAATGAATTTTGTAATTTTTATGGAATTAGTTTAGATTATATATGTGGATTATCAAATATTAAAAAATATGAAATTATAAATAACAATATTGATAAGGATATTTTAGGTAATAGATTAAAAGAAATCAGGACAAATAACAATGATAAACAAGATAAAGTATCTCAAATAATAAAAGTTGATCAATCTAATTACTCAAAATATGAATTAGGAAAAGTATTAATACACACTTATCCATTAATTGATTTTGCAAAATACTATAATGTTTCTATTGATTATTTATGTGGTAAAATTAATAATTCAAAATTAAAGTAAATGAATTGTCTGTATTTATATTAAAACAAGTGAAAAATTTGATCTCACTTGTTTTTTTATACTATTAAAATTTAATCGTTAATTGTCCTACACCATGGACATATTGTTGTTTGACTAGAAATAACTCTATTGCAATTTTTACAATATTTTTTATTTTCAAAATTTGATGATGTTGCCTCACTTGAATTATCAAATCGTGAAGCTTCTTCTCGATTGCTAGTTGGTGTAAAACTAGAATAATTATTATGTGAAGTATTTGAATTTGAGTAGTAATTTGAGTTTTGTTCATTATCAAATACTTTGTTATTAATTTGTTCCACATTGTTTTTAGAAATGACATTTAAATCATTAGAAGGCATTATAATAGGATCTACTTTACTATCAACTTCATTTAAACCATTTCTATTAAATGATTCAGGATTATTACTTACAAATGTTTTTTTTGAATTATAATCATCAGTTGAATCATTATGAGAATCTTGATCTTTATTGTTATTATCTTTTTTCTTCTTTTTCATAACAAAAATCGTTATACATATAGATAATAACACAAGTAAGAATGTAATTAATAAATATGGAATTGGACTTGATTGTTTTACTATCATCAATTTATATACATTACTATTGCCATCTTTATCCGTTACTATAATAGATATTACACTTCCATCTTTTAAATTATCATTGCCATTTATTTTATAAGTTGAGTTTTTATCTTGTAAAGTTACTTTTATATTTAATTTACTATTATTTGTCTTTACTATGTAATAATATTCATTAGGATTAAAATCAATTTTATGTCCCTCTATTTCAATGTTTTTTAATTTATTACTATAAGTAATTTCTATTTTTTCTTCTCTTGTTACTATAATTTTATATTCTTTGACTTCTTCATTTTCAGCAGTAACTTTTATAGTAAATATATTTTCTCCTAATTGTAATTCTTTTTCGCCAACAATCTCAATTTTACTTTTTTCATCATCTGCTTTAGCTTTTATTTCAAAATTTTGAGTTTCATATGGCACACTTACTTTATATTCTGTTTTATCTTTATTAAATTTTATTTTACCTGCACTTAATTTTATTTCTTTTAGGAAATTATTGTTACTACGATCGTCTTTCCTATTTACAGTTATAGTATATGTTTTTTCTTGTCCATTTTCACTTTTAATCTTTATTAATACTTTATTTGCCCCATAATTTAAATCTACTTTTCTTGGTCCGTAACCTTGAACAAAACTTGCTTTTGAATCTGCTAATTCTGCACTAATAGTAATAGTTTCTACCTTACTATCAACATCAACAGTATAAGCCGTCTTATTTTCGGCAAAACTTATTTTTCCATCTGACAACGATAATTTTTTTAAATTATTGTTTGAACTTCTATTATCAGACCTTGTTACATTTAATGTATATTCCCTTTTTGAACCATCTTCTGCAGTTACTACAATTTTAATTTGATTTGATCCGTAGTTCAAGTTAATTTTACCAGTACCACTTACTGTTGCACTTGAATCAGTAGGTGTCGCAGAAATTGTAATAGAATCAGAATTTGTAGTGAATGAATATGTAGTTGTATCCTTATTAAAATTTATTTGTTGCTCTTTTACACTTAAACTGTTTAATGTATTTACACTAGAAGAAAAACTAATATTTATTGGATTACAAGATAATGTTTTTGCTGAATAATTTTTATCTGATACATTAATATTTGTTAACGATATACTACTTGTACCACTTGCACTATTACTTGCTTTTATTTTGAAGGTTGCAATATGTAAATTATTTGCTAATAAATACGAATTTTTTGTTGCAAGTTCAATATCCGTTACACTAAAATTAGTTCCAAAAAACATCCACTTACTAGAATCGTATGATGAAGAAGTTAGAGTTAAATTAGAACCAAGTGAAATTTTTCCTTGAAAACTTGCAATTTCATAACCTAAATTGCCTGTGATTATTTGGCAAGTAGTTTCCTCATTTTTGCTTAATTTTGTTTTATTACAAGATATTGTAGCATTTTCTAATGCATAACTTCTCAAAGGGAATAACAAAAATACTGCTATCAACATTAAATATAATTTCTTATTCATACTGCACCTCTATTAACTTTTTTCTTGCGTCGTATAATATAAAATATTATAATCGCTCCTATCAAAACCAAACTTATATATAAAATATAATTTTTATTACTATTATTCTTTATATTTATATATATTGTCTCATTTTTAACATCTATTTTTCTTTTTTCGTAGTTTTGATCACCTATTAATAAATCTTCTAGAATAATATCTTCCTTTAATTTTTTATTGCTACTTGATTTTATTTTAAATGATGCAATTTCTAAAGTATCTTCTTTTATAGGTTTTTCATTTATTAAATTTATGTCTTTAACATTAAATTCATCATCTAACATTTTCCATTTTTTATCATCATATTTTGAACTAACAATATCAATATTAGATGATGTTTTAAGTTTTACTGATACTCCTGTTACAGTAAAATTTAAGTCAGTCGCAATTATTTTACATTCAGTTTCTTCATTTGTTTTTAATTCAGTTTTATTACAAAATACTTCCAAACTCTCTTTCGCCTTTATAGTAGTAGGCGATATTAATATGAGAAAAATTATTAAAAATACATATTTTCTCATATCAAACCTCAGGAGTTATGCCTTTTGTATAATGATATAGTTTAGTGACATCAATAAAATCTATTGAACCATCTCTAGCAAAATCTCCTGCTATTTCAAATGTTTCTTTCAAATCAATCATGCCTTTTGTATAATGATATAGTTTAGTAACATCAAAAAAGTTTATTTCTGCATCTCCTGTGACATCACCATCTGTAATAATTATATACTCGTTTATTTCATCGCCATTCTTTATTACAACACGATAATCAGTTCCTAAATCACTATTAATATTTATTTTTTCGTTTTTAGAATTATATACTTCTACAGTAGCACCACTATTTACTACAATATTACTAATCTCTTCTAAAGAAGTATCTTCATCTATTAAAAGGAATTTCTCACTTTGTAAATTAACTTTGTCAGTAACCGTTATAAAATAATCATTCTTATCAAGAGAAATATTTTTATCATCTTTATATAATAATTCACCCTCATTGTTAAATACATTTAGCATTTTTTCATCATTAGTTATTTTTATTTTAGCTTTAGGATTACTTACTTTTTGATTATTTTGATAAAAGGATATGTAATAATTTTGATTACTATTTGTTTTTGAATTAATGTAATCATATGCTTCATTTTCGACTTTTATTATTATTACCTCAAGATTATTTAAAGAAGATGAAATTTGAAAACTATAATCATCCATAGTTAATGATATCGAATTATTATTAATAGTTCCTTTTTTTAAAGTAACATTAGTTGTTTTTTCAACTTTTACTTCAATATCTTTACTATAAGCATAAACTTTTGGGCTTATTATAAAAATCATTATAAATAATATCATAATAGAAATTACCTTTTTCATTATCCACCTATCCTTGTATTTAATTTTACACTACCTGCACTTAAATAAGTATCCTTTTCATATCCCATTATTATATATGTAATGTCATCATTAACATTTAATTTCTTATTTAATTTTACTTTTTCTAAATATTGTCCTGGTTTAATTAGTCCTGTCTCTGCTACAATTTTATCCTTACTTAAAATTCTTACTTTAACTAGAATATCATTTGTATCTAAAGATATTAAGTTTAATATTATATTATTATTTTTTATAACAGGTTCTGGTTCAATATATATTGAATAATTATCTGTTACATTAAATATTTTACTTTGATAATCTAAATTTGTTGGAACTGTACTAGTTGCATTTTTATCAAACTCTGGTTTTTTAAAAGTTGACTTATTTCTAATACTTACCATTAATAAAATAATAATTATTATTAATACTAATAATATAACTGATAGAATTATTATCGGTTTATTCTTCTTCATATTAACCCCCCTATGATATTAATAAATCAATTGATCCTACTCTTATTATATTATTTTCTGCATTAGTTATTGTTCCAGATAAATTTAGTTCAAAACGCATATTATTGTTTATTGTAATTGTTTCTCTTTCTTTATTGAAATATCCTGCAACATTGTTATATAAACTATTATAAATAAGACTAACTTCTATATTTGTATATGAATTATTAGTTACTTCTATATAATTATTATTTGCAGTCCATGAATATGTAGGTGCTACTAATTCATATGTTTTTGTACTATCTTTCCACTCATAATTAGTTTCTTCATTAAGTGTAAACTCCATAGCACCCCAAGTAATATCTACTGCCAAAGTAGGAGCATCTACACTACCTACTGTAACATTTTTATTTTCTTCTTTTATTGCGTTACTAGCCGCATTAACTCTTACACCAGAAAACAATAACAACAACATTGTAGCAAACAATAATACTTTAAATTTCATATAAACACCTACTTAACCTCAATGGACACATCTATTTTTGAATTTACGATTTGTTTTGCACCAGTTTCTTCATCATAAATTGTTATTTTAAATAATCCCTTATATCCACCTGCTTGAAGATTTAAATCTGTATCTAACTTCATATTATATAGTGCATATCCTGGTGGTAACAAATCAGTTTTACCAATAACATATTCTTTATCATTTTGAATAATTACTAATTCTAATACTACCGAAGCACGAGATTTACTTGGATTCTTGTAATATAATTTTATATCCTTGCTTTTTCTATCAACGGCAACAACATTAGAGTAAGAAATACTCATTGCACCTCCACCATTGTTAACTTTCATTTTTTCTTCATTATCTTTTTCTTTTATAGCATTAGTATCAATTGTTCCAGGTGCATAATCTGGAGTTAAAGTATCTTTTTTTTCAATTAATAAATAACCAATAACGCAAAGACAGGCAATTATTAATAATATTAAAATAAGATAAACTATGTTAAATTTTCTTTTTCTTTCTTTCCTCATAAAATAACCTCCCTATTAAAACAAGGTGGATGTATTATCCACCTTATTTCTCATCCAAATATAATTATCAATTTTGCACAATTGAAAATATCAGGTAGTATTTCGATATAAAGTGCAACATAGATATTGCTTTAAATAATTATTAAGAACAATACTAATCTTTTAAATCATATTTTAATATAGATGCAAATTAATCAGTATCTTGACTAATTGCTAATGTTACAGTACCAAGCGTTGTTCCAGCTTCTACTGTTTTTGTTCCATTGTAGTTACTATTAACATCTAATTTTAAATATCCAAACATTTCTCTTGTACCATTTTGTAAATCATAAACTGGTAATAGACCATTTGCAAGTTCTGTTTGATATTGAATTTTTTCAGTTACAGGAGTGAAAGTATAATTTTGATAGAATTTTCCATTAACCCAACTATAAGAATTAGATGGAGTAAATTCAACATTTGCTTTAACTCTTCCATTTATAGAATGGTCAAGAACTCGAATACTTGAATAAATTCCATTTTGAGCATAATATACTGTACCTTCTGCAAACTCACCTTCAAATAATGTTGAACAAGTTGAATCAGAGAATATTTTAACACCATTTTCTCTTTCTCCTTGTAAATATCCTATACCATAGTTAGCATTTGCTTCAACACCTTGACAATTTAAAGGTTGTCTAAATTCAAATTTGTTAGTTGTACTATCATATTTCCAATCATATGATAGATCTCCCCACTCAACATCAACTGAATAAACAGTAGCATCAACATCTCCTACTGTGACACTTTTTTGATCATTAAAATCAGATGGAACTTTTGGTTCTTCTGCATGAACTGACAATGGAAGTGTAAACATTGCGCCCAATAATAGTAAACTAAATACTTTATTCTTCATTACAATTCTCCTTTCTATTATAATGATAACATTCATTTAAAAAAAATACAATACTTTCGTAAAAATTTTGTCAGTTTTTGTCTTTTTTTTGTAGAAGTGTCAGTTCTAGTTAAAAAAATTATAAAAATTGATTAAAAAAAGAGTTATTTTTTCATATTAACTCTTTTTGGTAATGGTTTAAATTTTCTTTCTTTTAATAGAATATATGGATTTACTCCTAAATAGTATGCAATAACTTCTAATGTATCTATTGGAATATTTCCTTTTCCATTTTCTATATCACTTAAATATCTTGGACTCAAATCACATTTTTCGGCTAGTTCTTCTTGAGTATAGCCATTTTTAAATCTATAATATTTGACATTATCACTTAACACTTTACGAATATTTCCTGTTTTCAACTAGCACCACCATTTCTAGTTTATACAAATAAGGTTAAAATAAACACGAGATGGTATCACTGAATTTTTTATGCAAATTTGATGATGCTAGTTGATTTTTATATTTTTTTGTAGTATTATTAGTTTGTCAGATGACACAAGTAGTATCGTGTTCATTTGATTCAGTCGATGCAGTATTTTCGATTGAGCAGTAGATCGTCTGCTAGTATAGGGACGATTTTTTTTGTGATTTAATTATCTTTCCATATCATCTAAATTATACATATTATCCAAATCATCTTCACCCCATAAATCTTCAATATTTAAATTTAATCTATGTATATTACTTATAATTGAGTTTTTAAAATATCCAAATTTATTTTCAATTACATTACCATCTTCATCTCTAAAATTTTTTCCAACCACTCTTGGAACAATATAATGTATTATTTGTATTAAATCTTGATACGAATTATCTTCTTCTAGTAATTCATTAAATAACTTATCATAATAGAATATTTGTATATCATCTTCGTTTATATATCCTCTTTCTATTAATTCTAATGTTAATCTGTTATGTTCTTCAGGAACAAAAAAAGATGATATTTTGATTTTATCATCTTTATCTATTTGGTTTTTAGTATTTATTATATTAGTATTTATTTGTGTAGTCATATCCACATTTGGATTATCCAGGTGTGGTTTTTCCATATCTGGATTATTTTGTTCATTTTCTAGATTAATAAAATGTGGAACTTCATATATTAAATAATTATATTCAAAATAACCTTTATCCCCTCTTACTTTTTCTATTTCAACATAATGATGTTCTTGCAATTCTTTAAGCATTGATCTTATACCATCTCTGCTTTCTTTACTGATTGCACATAATCCTGCAAGAGAATAATCCCAATCATCAGGTAATGATAACATAAATGATAATAATCCTTTTGCTTTATATGATAAATCTCTATCCCTTAAATGATAATTAGACATAACAGTATAATTACTATTCTTTTCTATTTTAAAAATTGACATTTTTATCTACCTCCATTTCATCAAAATAAAAGAACTGACAATTTACAAATCAGTTCATTTAAATACATAAAATGGCGTCCCCGAGAGGATTCGAACCTCCAATCTGTCGCTTAGGAGGCGACTGCATTCTCCTATTATGCTACGAGG
>CAZZAK010000051.1:0-8311 GCA_964652515.1 uncultured Clostridium sp.
AGGCTTTGGCATAATGAGGTCACTCCTGAATCAAAATTAGTAATTATGGATAGATCTAGCTTTTCTCCTAGAAATAGTAATAGATTAACTCTACTATAGTTAGAGATATTTTTTAATAAGATTATATTTAATAATATAATGGTTATTATGACTAAATTTAATTTATCTGTATAGATATTATCAATCATTACTTGGAATGAATAACTATATAATGATGTAAATATTGTTACGAAAAGACTTAGAAGGATCAAGTTAACTATCATCTTTTTATTATTTATAAGTACATCATGGATAATACTTTTTATATAGTTAATGTCTTCATAATTGGGTAATGTTTTTACTTTGTCTACGGTTAGAATATAACCTGTAAAAATATTCTTAAAATCACTTAATGAAATATTTTTAATACCATAAGATGGATCCATAATAGTAAGCTTATTATTCTTTATCTTATAAACCACCAGAAAATGAAGCATATTATTTATTCTTACTTGTGAGATAAATGGGTTACTATACTCACATAATAAGTTAATATCATCAATTTTATAGCCATTACAAGATAATCCTAATTCATTACAAGAATTGCTTAAATTATAGAAATTAGTTCCATCTTTGGTTGTTTTGGTTAATTCTAAGAGATAATTCGTTGATACATTACCGCCATAATATCTAATTATTGATAGTAAAGAGGCAACTCCACATTCTCTTATACCGTCTTGTTTTACTATGATACTTTTTTTCATCTTTTTTCCTCCTCATATATATACTTAGAGAAAAAAATTTAAATTACTTCTTTTTTTTATATTTTTTTAAAATTAAAAAGTGCTTTTATTTAGCACTTTTATAGTTTATTAAATCGTTTTCTAATTTACTTATATCATTTGGGCTCATAAAGATATAGACTACATTATGATAATTTATTAGTTTTCTATATTCATCTATTTCTATAGAATCTGCATTAGATAATTCTTTAATCATAATATCTTTTGTTATTTCTGGATAGTCTTCTTGTTTTTCTCTTGATGGGTGGATATCCATAATATAGATATGATCTAATTCTTTAAAGATATTTATATAATCTTTATAAAATTCTTTAGTTCTGGTAAATGTATGGGGTTGAAATATGCCTACCACTAATTTATCAGGATATTTTTGTTTAATAGCGTTAATAGTAGCTTTTATTTCATTAGGATGATGGGCATAATCATCTATTACTACATCATCATTTATAATAGTTTCTGTAAATCTTCTTTTGGCTCCAGTAAAAGTAGTTAGATATTTATTTACTTCTTCATAATTAATACCTTCTAGATAACATATACTAATGGTAGCTAATGCATCTATTACTTGATGCATACCATATAATGGTAAATCAAAGTGGCCATATAACTTACTATCAATTATCACATCAAAAGATGACCCATCTTTTTTGTATTCTATATTAGTAGCTTTTATCTTATTATTTTCTTTTAATCCAAAATATATTATTTCTTTATCTAGATGCATTTTTCTTACATTATCATCATCTCCAAAAGCCACGATTGGACCCATACTTTTTTCTGCTAATTCTTGATAAGCTAATATTACATCATTAATATCTTTGAAATAGTCAACATGATCTAAATCAATATTAAGTATTACTGTATAGTATGGTGTATATGCTAAGAAATGTCTTTTGTATTCACATGATTCTAATATGAATAATTCATTATTGATACTGGCATATCCTGTTCCATCTCCGATTAAATAGTTAGCTCCTTTAATACCATTTAAGACGTGAGATAACATTGCTGTAGTAGTAGTTTTTCCATGGCATCCTGATACACAAACTGTTTTATATTTTTTAGTTAACACTCCGACCATTTCATTATAGTCGTACATTTCTAATCCTAATCTTTTAGCTTCCACTACTTCTTGGTGATCATCTTTAATAGATAGTCCCTTAACAATAATCATACCTTCTTTGATATTATCTTTATTATATTCATTAAATGGTATATTATATTTGATTAAACCGTCTTCAGTAAAGAAATGTTCACTAACGTCACTACCTTTTACATCATAACCTAAACATTTCATAATGACTGCTAAACTAGCCATTCCTGAACCTTTAATTCCTATAAAATGATACATACAAATCACTTCCTAATATAATTATATCATAGAAATGATATTTTCATACTTAAAACATATAATCTATTATGAAAAGTAAATTTATTAAGTCAACTTTTGTTTTAATGATAGGTGGATTATTAACTAAAATATTTTCTATGATTATTAAAATAGTACTTACTAGAAATATTGGTACTAAAGGAGTATCTTTGCATATGTTAGTACTTCCTACTTTCAATCTATTTATTACATTATCAACTTTATCGTTACCTATAGCTATTAGTAAGTTAGTAGCAGAAAACAAAAGAAGTAAGAAAGTGATATTATCTATAATACCTCCTAGTCTATTGTTTAATATATTCTTAATGTTATTATTAATAATATTATCTCCATTTATATCTAATTATTTACTTAGAAATGAAATGGTTAGATATCCGATTATGGCTATTAGTTTTACATTACCTATCATATGTTTATCTGGTATCTTAAAGGGATATTTTTTTGGTCATCAAAAGATGGGACCATATGTAATTGAAAATGTATGTGAACAAATTATTAGACTTTTATTTATTATAATATGTATACCTATTATTTTGAGAAAATCTTTAGTTATGGCTATTACTTCTTTAGTACTTATAAATATAATTAGTGAAGGTATTGCTATTATTATAATGTTATTTTTTATACCTAACAAGAAAATAAATATTAGTGATTTTAAAATGGATAAAAATATAAATAAAGAAATTTTAAATATATCAGTGCCTACTACTGGTAGTAGACTTATTGGTTCTATATCTTATTTTTTAGAGCCTATTTTAGTTACTTGTTTCTTATCTATGAGTGGATATAGTTTAGATTATATTACTTTAGAATATGGTGTTGTTACTGGTTATGTTTATCCATTACTTTTATTACCATCATTTTTTACAATGGCCATATCTACTTCACTTCTTCCTGTTATTACTAACTACTATAGTAGTAGAAAATACAATATGGTTAAAAAAAGGCTTAGAGAATCTATTTATATATCTTTATTGGTAGGTATTATATCTACTTTAATATTTATGTTAATACCTAGTATTTTACTTAAATTTTTATATAATACAAATTTAGGTATTAATTATATTAAAATAATTTCTCCGTTCTTTTTACTTCATTATATACAAGGACCTTTAACCACTTATTTAACGGCTATTGATAAATCTTATATTGCTATGCGTGGTACTTTTTTTGGAGCTATTTTTAAAAATATTACTTTAATTTTATTAGCACTATTAGGGTTGGGTATATGGAGTTTAATTATTAGTACCCTGGTAAATATCGTATATGTGACAATACAACACTTATATTTTACAGTTAAATATAGTAAAAGTTTTTAATTTATGATATATTTATTATGGTGAAGTTATGAGTAAGAGTAAGAAAAGGAAAAATAGTACTAAGAAGAAAAAGGAGAAAATAGAAATAACTCAAGTAGTAAAAAATACTAAGAAATTAAAACGTATTTCTTTATGGTTACTTCTGGGAGTATTAATTTTATCTATTGGTATGGTTAAGAAAGTATTTCAGAATGATACTTTTTATACGATTAAGATTGGTGAACTTATTTTAAAAAATGGTATTGATATGAAGGATCATTTTTCATTTCATATGGGACTTCCTTATACATATCCTCATTGGTTATATGATGTATTTATCTATCTAGTATATAAACTTGGAGGATATACTGGTATTTATATATCTTCGATATGTTTATTTTTGATACTTATATATTTAATGTATAAAACAATATTAAAAATTAATAAGAACTATTTTATGGCTGTATTTGCCACTTTGATATCAACGATAGCTTTAGCTGGTTTTGTTACGGCAAGGGCTCAATTAGTTAGTTTTATTTTATTTATTTTAGAAATATATTCTATTGAAATGTTTTTAGATAGTGGTAAGAAACGATATTTATTATTTTTATATTTAATTGCAGTACTTATATGTAATATTCATTTAGCAGTATGGCCATTTTATTATATTATATTTATTCCATATTTAGCTGAATATATTATATGTTATTTTATTAGTAAGAAAAAGAAATATAATAAATTAGATAAGTTATTAGATAAAAAGTTTTATTTGGAGAGAAACGATAATACTAAATTATTATTTATAACAATGATTATTACCTTAACAGCAGGATTACTTACTCCACTTCACGGAACTCCTTATACATATATGATTAAGACTATGATGGGAAATAGTCAAAAGTATATTCAAGAACATCAAATGATATCTTGGAAAGATTCTCCTTTCGTGATTATTCTAATATTAGAAACTCTTTTCTTATCATTTATGACTAAAGTTAAATTACGAGATTTATTTATGGTATCTGGTCTTACTATTATGGCTATTAGTGCTATTAGACATATATCATTACTTGCTTTAATTGGAGTATTATGTTTTGCTAGAATATTCTATTATTTCTTCCATAATAATGGATTAGATACAGATAAATTCTTAGATAAAGTATTTTCTCATAAATGGGCTATAATATTATTTATAATGATAGCATCAGTTGCTTCTGGATTACTTTTTAGTAATCAATTACAAAAAAATTATATTGATAAGACAAAATATCCTGTTAAAGCTACAGAATATATACTAGAAAATTTAGATTATAAAAAAATTCATTTATTTAATGAATATAATTTTGGTAGTTATCTACTGTTAAATGATATACCTGTATTTATTGATTCAAGGGCTGATCTTTATACAAAAGAGTTTAGTGGTAGAAGTTATGATATTTTTGATGATTACGAAGGTATTGTGGGTACATATCAAACTAAATTTAAATTTTATGATATTACTCATGCTCTTATATATAAAGATCCTAAAGTATTTTATGATATATTAAAATCTAATAGTAATTATAAAATATTATATGAAGATAAATATTATGCTTTATTTGAGAAACTTAATGATGAAAATATTGCAATTTTAAAAACATCCAATTAGTATTTGGATGTTTTGTTTTGACTGTTGTTTCTTTTATTTCAGTTCCTTCAAAATATTTTATATTTATTGTAATTGATTTCATTGACATTTTTTCTCTGTTATAGCATATTTTTATTTTATTTCAAGAAAAAATCGAACTTTTAGTTCGATTAAAATTCCTCTTGGTACGGAGATATAGTATCTTCCAAACCTTTGGAAAAGTCGATATAACGACCAATCACTATATACATAATAACACACATATTAAAAATTTACCATACTTAAGGGAAAAATAATTTAGTATTTATGATATAATGTAATTGGATGTGAGTTGATATTATGGATAAATTTGAACTTCAAGACTTTAATAAAAGAATCGAATTAAATACCGATTTAAAAAATATTTCTGAACAAATATGCAATTATTATGATTTAGGAGAATTTATATCAAACGAATTAATAACTATTGGGTATGAAGATTATAATTATTATTTAACAACTTCAAAAGGGAAATATTGTGTTAAAATTTTTAGTAAAATAAGAACACCTGAAGATATAAAGAACTATTTAGATAGAATAAGAGCAGTAGCCAACAGTGAAATTAGTTCACCAAAACCTTTAGTTGTTGATGGCGATATTTCTCTATCACTAGATTATGAAAACAACCATTATGATATTTGTGTATTTGAATATGTAAGTGGTAAGAATTATTTTCAGATAGGAGAAAATCCAAGTGCTGAGGTTATTAGAGAGTTAGCTAGACAAACAGCATTAATTAATAATTTAGATATAAAACCAGAATTTATATATGATACATGGGCAATAGTAAACTTTGAAAAAGAATATTTACAAAAAAGAGAATATCTTTCTGATAAATATAAAGAAGAATTTGATCAGTTATTAATTGAATTAAAAAATGTTGATTTTGATAAATTACCTAAAGGATTTGTGCATGGTGATATAATTAGTACAAATGTTATGTTAGATGATAATTCAAAAGTATGGATTCTTGACTTTGCAGTATCCAATTATTTACCAAGAATAATCGATTTAGCTGTAACTTCATGTAATATGTGCTTAGATGAAAAATCTAAAGATAAGACATATGAAAATATTGCTTTGTTATTAAATGAATATAATAAATATAATAAATATAATAAATTAACTGAATATGAATTAGAAGTGTTTGGTACTTTCTATAAATTAGCAAACGCAATGCATATTTTGCAACCAACATATATTATTAAAACTGACGGAGATTCTGATGAGAATCAATATTGGTTAAATGAAGGAATTGTTGGATACTCTTTTAGTGAAGATGAAAGGTTAACTAAAATATTATAATTAGTTATTAAGCTCAATCAACAATTATGTATCTAGCAAGAATAATTAAGGAAGATGAAAAAATCTTCTTTTTTCATGATATAATATTAATAAGTTAATTTTATGAAAGGAGTTGTTTGATATGCCTACTAAAGTTGATTTAACTGGTAAAAGATTTGGTAAACTAGTTGCTTTGTATGAAGTTGATAAACACGAATCTAAAAATGGTAATAAAAGAATAACTTGGCATTGCAAATGTGATTGTGGGAATGAAACTGATGTTATGGCATTAAACTTAACAAGAAATCATACAACTTCTTGTGGCTGTGCTCGAAGTGAAGGAAGAAAGAAACTTCAAAGAGATATTACTGGAGAAAGATTCGGACACCTAGTTGGTATTAGAAAAGTTGAAAGTAAAAATGGATTAACTAGATGGTTATTTAAATGTGATTGCGGTAATGAAGTAGAATGTTATCTTCCTAATGTTACTACTGGAAAAACAAAATCTTGTGGTAAGTCATGTGGTTTGAAAAGCCATTATTATGATAATATCAAGAAAAAAGGATATAGAAAAAATTTAGTAGGACAAAGATTTGGTAAATTAGTTGTATTAGAACAATTAGAAGATAAAAATGGATGGACACAATTTAGATGTAAATGCGATTGTGGAAATGAAAAGATAACATCAGGTAATAATTTAATCTATGGTTCTACTCAATCTTGTGGTTGTCTACATAAAGAAGTTATTAAATCAAAATTATCTGAAAATTTAATTAATCAAAGATTTGGTAAATTAGTTGTTATTGCAAAAAGCAAATCAAAATATAATAAAACTCACTGGTTATGTAAATGTGATTGTGGGAACGAAACAATAGCTAGCACAAGTGGATTAAAATCTGGACACACTCAATCATGTGGATGTTTCCAAGATGAAGTAGCAAGCAATACTCATTTTAATGATTTGACTGGTAGAAGATTTGGTAAGTTGGTTGTTTTACGAAGAGCTGAGAATTCAAGTTTAGGATTTACTAGATTTGAATGTAAATGTGATTGTGGGAATATTACAATTGTAAATTCTGCACCTTTAATGGATGGTAGAACACAATCGTGTGGTTGTTGGAAATATTCAAAACTAGAAGAATACGTCGTAAAATACTTTAAAGAAAAAGGTTATATCAATAGTGTCGATTATGAGTGCCAAAAGAAGTTTGAAAATTTAACTGGTACTGGAAATTCGTTATTATCATATGACTTTATAGTTTATAAAAATAATGAGCCATTCTGTTTAATTGAATGTCAAGGACAACAACATTATCATTCGGTTGACTATTTTGGTGGGGAAAAACAATTTGAAAAACAAATGATACATGATAAGTTAAAAAGTGATTATGCTAAAATGTTGGGATTACCATTATTAGAAATTCCGTATACACTAAAAAAATACAATGATATAAAAAATATCCTAGAAGAAAACAATATATAAAAAGGACAACTATAATGAATAGTCGTCCTTTTTAGTTTGATAAAATTCTTCAGCAGCTTCATCCATTTGTCTATTAAGTGATTTTAAAGCACTATTAATTTCTGACTTATTAATTGTTTTTGGTGGTCTAAATATTATATTGTGTTCTTTTTCTTTAATAAATCCTTTTTGATATAAATCATCAGCCATTTGTTTAAATAAATGAGAAGTGGTGTAATCTTTACTATTAGCATGTTTGCATAAATAAGTAATAAGATCCAAATGTTCATCATCTTTCTTTTTAATATAAGTCTTTAAAAAGTGTTCAGTATCTTCATAGTCTTTAAACTTCTTTTCAAAATCTTGATTTTTTGAAATGAGTTTATCATTTTGTTTTATTAGTTCATCATTTCTTTCAGCATAATAAAT
>CAZZAK010000052.1:0-7983 GCA_964652515.1 uncultured Clostridium sp.
TATAAATTAAAAAATGTTATATCTCCAATAATGTATCGTAATTTACCATTTGTAGGATTCTTACTAGGTAAAATAAAAGGAGCTCAAATAATTAATATTATAGTTTATGAATTAATAGCATTTTCTATAATAGCAGGAGTATTAGGACTTATCTATAATATAATATTAAGAATAACAGGTATATTTGAAAATATCCTAAAAGCTACTATTATATTAAGTATTCCTTCTAAAATAATAGGTTTCTTCATAGGTTTAATCGAAGAATATATTTGGGTATTTATAGCTTTAGTAGTATTATCCCTACCTGCTATTAACTTTAAGATGATTAAAGATTCTAATCTAGCTAATTTTATATTAAATAATAGTCCAGTATTAACTAAAGCATCAGAAAAGACGTTAAATGTATATAATGGTATTTATGAAATTATAAAAAGTGATGGAGAAATAAGTAATGCTGAGGTAAATAAAAGATCATTAATATTAATGTTAGATAATAAAATGATAACAGTTGAATCAATAGATATATTAATAGAAAAAAATAAAGTTGAGTTAAAAGAAACACAATTTTTAGATAAATATAGAGAGGAAGATTAATATGGAAATTATACATTTAGAAAAAGAAGAAGATTTCAAAGAAATGATTAAAGAAACTATTTTAGTAGATTTCTTTGCAACATGGTGTGGACCATGTAAAATGTTAGCTAATGTCTTGGAAAACGTTAATAGTGATATCAAGGTACTAAAAGTAGACACTGATGAGTTTGAGAATCTAGCAAGAGAATATAAAATTATGAGTATACCAACACTAATACTATTTAAAGATGGGAAAGAAATTAAAAAGAATATTGGCTTTATCGATGAGGATGGTCTAGAAAAGTTTTTAAAATAACTGTCACAAAAAGTGTTAAACATAGTTAAGCCTTTTTATTGAAATAATTTAATCATTGTGCTACAATAAAAAATAATTTATGGGGGATGCTATGAGTATAGAAGAATTAGAAAACATATTACATAGATTAATTCAAATGGGCAATGAATTATTTGAAGGCGTAGAAGCTTATACTGAAGAAAAAGTAATAGAAGAAATTGAGAAATTTTATAATTACTATGCTAATGTTAATGTTATAAATATGAAAACATATGTTGCAGAAAATGAATTAATAAATTTTTTAGCAGGAGTAGATAATCAAGTTACTATTGATCCGCGAACTAATGAATTAAATATTGATTATAAAAAAACATTAATAATGCGTTTTCTAAAATATAAGTGGAATATAATTAAGTCAAAAACTTTAGAAAATATTGAAAAAGCTAAAAGTATAGAACAGGATGATGATAAAAAACGTAAATTAATTATAAATATATATAGTTTTATAAATGATTATTATGCTATAATTCGTAATTTCTTTAATAGTATTCCATATCGTGGTAATAAATTCAAATTATCAAAAAGTATTTTTAATCCAAATGGGGAAGTTGCTTATATACCAGATTATTTAGCTGAGAAAACAAAAGTTAATAGTTTGATATTAAAGAATTTTGTATTAGAATATATTAATAGTAATAATGATAATAATTTTGGTGAAAAGGTCATTCAAATTGCATATTTTGGCTCTTTAAGTGATGAATTGTTAGATGGAAAGTATGATATTGAATCTCTAGCAGATACCGGATTTTTTAATGTTGGTACTAATAACTATAAAGTTAAAATAATTAATATGACTCCAAAAAAAGTAACTGAAAACTATGCTATTTTTACTGATAATGATGGACTAGAAGGAGATATATTTGATTCTGAGTTTTTGAAACAAGTTTCTAATAAATATCATATGCTATTTGTAAGTGATATGAATTGTTTATGTGATAAGTGTGTATCGCCTTCGAGAAATGAATATACTTGGAGAGACAAAATGGCTCGTGTTATTAGAAAGAAAGACTTTGATAAAGGATACTATAAATTAGGTGACAAATACATTGAAAGGTTTTTTGATAACTACGAGTATATGCTACTTTTGCTTCTTGATAAATATGCCAATATGTATACTATATTATCTAATAGATTATGTCAAAATATATATCAATTAGATAATCCCTATGTATATATCTTAGAAAGTGATAATAGTAGTTTACTTGGGGAATTAGATATACCACTAATTAAAAAATGTAGGAATGATTTTAACCATACTATTAAAAGGATGGGCTTTAGAACAAGTTTAAATGTATATAAACCCAATAGAAATTTAGGCTATAGAATAACTGATGACTATGACTGTTGTATAAATGAGGATTGTACTAATCAAATATATATAAATATGTTGGATTTGTTATTATCATATTTTGGAGATTCAATTAAAGAATTAATTCCTGAAAAAGATTATAAAGAATTTATATATGAGGCAGCAAATTGTTATTATGCACTTAACTATGATGAATATATAAACACAAATATACCTAATCCAAAAGAACCAGATCCTAATTGTAAATTTTATTTTAATGTTGTTTACGATATGGAAAAATGCCCTAGTCCTAAATTTATAGAACAATTTAAGTGTTATTCTGATACAATAAATCACTGTAATAGGATGTTTTTTGATAAATTTATAAAAGAATTAATGTTAATAACAACACCTAATATTAGAGGGGCTATTTTACCTTTATGTCATTTTGGAGGGCGTAGTCTTCCAATAGAATTAGATGAAAATATTTCATTTAATAGAGATTGTATAAGAATTAATAGTTTGGAAGAACAGAACAAATATATATCAATTATTAATGGGTTAGAAGCTTCTGAAACTAATTCTGAGATTCTGAATCATAGTCCATTTTGGAAAAGAATAACAATAGAACTTTTCGAGAAAAGCATGGGATTGGATGAACATACAGGCGATAAATGGATAGAGAAAAATATATTTCCGCAATTAGCAATTACATTGAAATGCTATTGCTATTCACCAAAAGGCTATCCAAGGATTGAGTATTTACTATGCACTGAATATTTTGAATTAGACAAACTATATGCCCAAGAAAATAGAAAAAAATTAGAAAGAATTAGAAAACAAGACAATTAATGGTTGTCACAAAAAAAGGTTGACAGTATAAAATGTTTATGATATTATACTTAATGAAATGAAGGAGGAATATTATGGCTACTAAAATTAGATTAACAAGAATGGGAGCAAAGAAAGCACCATTTTATCGTTTGATTGTTGCAGATTCAAGAAGTAAAAGAGATGGAAGATTTATTGAACAAATTGGAACTTATAACCCATTAACAAATCCATCTGAAATTAAAATTGATGAAGAAAAAGCATTAAAATGGCTTCATGATGGAGCTATCCCTACTGATACTGTTAAAAATATATTAAGTGATGCTGGAATTATGAAAAAATTCCATGAATCAAAGATGAGTAAATAATGGATTTAGTAAAATTAACAGAAACAATAATTAAAAATATTGTTATAGATCCAGAAAGTGTATCAGTAAAAGAATTTGAATCAGAAGAAGAGAATACAATTCAAATAGAAGTATTAATATCAAGTGATGATATGGGTAAAGTTATTGGCAAAAACGGTAAGATTATTGATAGTATAAGAACACTAGTACAAGCAGCATCTTCTATTGAAGATAATAAAAGAGTAAGAATTAACGTATCATCATACTAATAAGGAGAATAATTATGTTAAATAATCAATTAATAAAACAAGTTAAAAAGAACATGAAATCAATTTTAACGATTGGTTATTTTGACATATTCTAAAAAAGTAATAAAAGAAATAGTCTAAATAACCAATTAGACTATTTTTTATTTAAAAAAGGAGTGATTATAATGAATTGGGCTAGAGAAATAGCTTTAAAAATAATTGAGGAAAGACCAGATTTAGAATTATATACTGTAGCTTCTGGAGTAAGTCCTAGTGGATACGTTCATATAGGTAACTTTAGAGAAATTGCTACGCCATATTTAATAGCTAAAGAATTAAAGAATTTAGGCAAAAATGTAAGATATATTTTATCATTAGATGAATATGATAGATTCCGTAAAGTACCAGGAAATATTCCAAAAGAATATGAAAAATATATAGGTATGCCATATACAGAACTACCTAGCTTAGATGATAGTGCAAGTTCTTATGCTGAATATATGGAAAATAGATTTTTATCTGAATTAAAAGCTATGGATATTGAAGTAGAATGTATCTATCAAACAAAAGAATATAAGAGTTTAAGATATAATAAATACATAAAAGTAGCTATGGATAGAAGACGTGAAATATTTAATATTATCGACTCATTCCGTACTCAAGATGCTAGTGATGGAGAAATAGATAATTATTATCCAATTACTATCTATTGTCCAAAATGTCGCAAAGATAACACAGAAGTAATTAGTTATGATGAAAATACTGGTTCTATTGAATATAAATGTTCTTGTGGACACCATGAAACTATTAATCTGGATACAGCAGACAATGTAAAATTAAAATGGAAAATAGACTGGCCAATGCGTTGGATGGTAGAGAGGGTAACATTTGAAACAGGAGGTATCGACCATTCAGCTGCTAATGGAAGCAAAGCTGTATCAGAAAGAATTGCTAGAGAAATATATAACTATGAACCACCAGTATATATACCATATAATTTTATAGGTATTAAAGGTGGCGGAGCAAAAATGTCATCATCTACTGGTAATGTCTTAACACTAACAGACTTATTAAAAGTATATGATAAGAATATCATTTGGTGGTTTTATGCAAAATATAGACCAAATCAAGCCTTTGATATAGCCTTAGATAATGATGTTATTAGATACTATCAAGAATTTGACAGATGGGTAAAACTATATTTTGAAGGAAATATCGATGATAAAAACAAAGCTATTATCGAATCAACTGGAGTAACAAAAGACTATCTAAATAATCCCAACTTCAGCTATATGGCTACTTTCTTACCAATGGTAGGATATGATAAAGATAAATTAAAAGTATTATTAGAAAAAGAAGGAATAGACTCTAGTAATAAATACTTTGATGATAGATATGAAAAGGCTAAATATTGGGTAGAAACATATGGAACTGATTATCAAATAAAATTAGTTGATAGCATTAATAGAGAATTCTATGAAACATTAAATGATGAAGAACGTGAATGGGTAAGTAGAACTATCGAAATATTAAATAGAGATTATGAAGATAGTAATTTATTACAAACTGATCTTTATGCTTTAATTAGAGAATACTATAATAATGATGAAAAAGAACTAAAAGCCCATCAAAAAAGATATTTTCAAATTCTATATAACTTATTATTAAATAAAGATAGTGGACCAAAAATGGGATTATTACTACTAGCTATTCCTAAAGAAGATATAATTAATTTGTTAACAGTTTAATTCAAGCATCTTTAACTAGGTGCTTTTTTTGTTTGGTAAGTAATCTATTTATAGGTTGACAAATAAACTTGCCAATGATATTATATGAGTATAGAAAATAAAAAAGGAGTAAAAAATGAAAAAAAATATATTAGCTGGAGCATTAGTATTTGTATTCACCTTTATAGTACTATTTCTTGCCCTAGATAATAAAAAAGAGACTTACGCTGTTCCAACGTTTGATATGGACACAAGATTTAATGATTTTAACTTTTATACATGCGTAAGAAGGGCAGTCGGTGAAAACAATGTATTATCAGATGGAGTAACACTTAAAGATAGCGCATTAAATAACATAGAATTTTTATACTGTAGAAACAAAAATATATCCGATGTCACTGGCTTAAGTCTAATGAAAAATTTAGTCAATTTAGATTTGTGTAATAATAAAATAAAAAATATAAATTTGAGTTCTCTAAAAGAATTAAAAGTTTTTCAAGCAAGTGATAATGAAATTAAAAATATAAATTTAAGCAAAAACACCAAATTAGAAATATTATCGTTGGTTGCTACAAAATTAAAGAATATAGATTTAAGTAAAAATGTCAAATTGAAAAATTTAGGAATAGAAAAAACTAGTATATCCTCAATTGATTTAACAAAGAATACAAAACTTGAATACTTATATTTAAGTCAAAATAATTTAACCAGTATAAACGTTACGAAAAATACAAAACTAATTGATATATATATATCTGGAAATAAATTATCAAGTATCAATTTAAGTAAAAACACCAATTTAGCTCATCTCGATTTGAAAAACAATTATTTTAAATATAAACCATCTAAATGCAAAGAATTAGGAAATGATTGCCAATTTGGATATATCATCACATTTAAAACCAATTGTGAGGCTGGTAATATATATCAAAATGGAGATTATGCCATAAAGCCAATTAATCCTACTAGAGATGGATATAATTTTGTAGGTTGGACTGATAAACAAACGGATAACACATCACTTTGGAATTTCCCTCAAACAGTTACCTCAGATACCACGGTATATGCTGTATGGAGACCTAATAATTCAAGTAGCACATCATCAAGTGATATTATCAAATTAAAATACACATGTGGAACACATAATTGTACTGGATTACCAGCAACTGTAACCGTACCTAAACCAAGTAGTGGAACCACTAGAATTAATATAAGTAGTGTAGAGCCAAGAGCTACTAATAGTAGTTACATTTTCTTATATTGGACAAATAGTTCAGAATCAAAGAAATATAAATATGATTGCACCGGATTAAGCAATTGCAAAGAAACCATTTCAATAACAAAAACCAACACACTACATGCTGTATGGAAAAGATTAGATGTAGCTGAAGATGAGGAAATTGCAACAAACAACACATTAGTTAAGGCAATGATAATAGTAATATCTATGGTTGTCGGGGCATGTCTTGGATATTTAGCTTTTATTATGGTAAAAAGTAAACCTAAAGAACAATCAAAAAGTAAAAAATAAATTGAGATCACCTTTAAATAGGCGCAAAAGTAGTTTTCAATAAGACTACTTTTTCTTTACTTTGAATGTTTTTAGATATATAATTAATTTATATGATAAGAAACTAGGAGTAAATATGAATAAGAAGAATAGATATATAATTGTTGGTATTTGCATAATATTTATAACAATACTAGTTACAATATATAGTACACACACATATAGTTCTATGGTTGAAAATAATGAGTCAAATATCGTTGAAAATATAATTATTGATGCCTCCGAATTACATTTGGCTACGTTCTCTGGTATGCTAGAAAAAATTTCAAAGAAAGACCAGGTTGAGAGATATGATGCGTTAGTTACAAATAGCACACCATCATCGTCACAAAATCAATATATAATGACTTATGTACCTGATAACAGAATACAGAAAGGCCCTACATGTTGGGCTTTTAGTTCAATAAATGCTATTGAAGCCACGATAGCCAATACCGGTATTGACACAGCATATGGTAAATCAAAAAGAATAAATCCATATCATATGATACACGCTTTAAATCAAAAAATAGGTAATGATAAAAATTTATATGGGTATAGAGATGAAAAAAATGAAAGTGGAGGCACTCCGTTTAATGCTTTATTATATCTAACAAATGGACTAGGATTTACTATAAGCAATTCATATTTTTATAATCAAACAAATTCTAGTAGTTCAAATTATTCTCAAGGTTCATTAACACTAAATTCAATAACGAATAGTGAAAAAGAAAATTATCGAATAAAAAATATTCAAATAATACCCGGAATAGATATTGGAGTATTAGATGAGATTGGGGTATCCAATTTACCAAATAACCAATACATAAAAAACAAAATAAGCGATATAAAAAATTTGATATCAAGTGGTATGGGTGTAACAATAACAAGTCGTTCAACACAAAGAGATGAAAATCCATGTTACAAAAGTGATACACATTCAGCATACTGCCCAGAAGAATTTATTGATATGGTTGGAGCTCACATGACGTTAATAGTAGGATGGGACGATAACTATGCGAAAGAGAACTTTAAAAAAACAGTCGGAAATAAAGTAAATCCAGG
>CAZZAK010000053.1:0-7982 GCA_964652515.1 uncultured Clostridium sp.
CCATAATTTCATTCATAACATTTTTTCTCCTTCTAATATATCATTAGAAGAAACTATATCAATTCCTTTTTATTATCTAAATTATTACCATCATTATTAGATTATTGCCAATAATTAACAACAAGTAAAAAAATAACTATTGCTAGTTATTTCTTATCTTATCTAATAAGTTTTTATCAAATACTTTATTTCTTATCATCTGTATTTCATACTTATATGGAGGATATATTTTTTCTTTTTCATTATCAACGGGACTAACATAAGGTGTTTCCAATATCTTAGGAATATCTTTTAATTTGTCATGATAAATAATTTTAATTAAATTATCGAAGCCAATATTACCAAAGCCAATATTCTCATGTCTATCTTTCCTACTACCAAGATTATTCTTTGAATCATTAATATGAATACATTTTAAATAAGAAAGTCCTATTTCTTTATCAAATTCATTAAGTACATTGTCAAAATTACTTATGTCATATCCTGAATCAAACAAATGACATGTATCCATGCATACGCCAATAGATTCTTTTTTTTCTACTCCAGAAATAATACTTTTAAGTTCACTAAACCTGTATCCTATTTCATTACCTTTACCAGCCATTGTTTCTAGACAAATAGTTACTTTATCATTACATTTTAAAATATTATTTAATCCTCTTGTAATATTGTCTATAGCTTCATCACGGGACACATTAACAGCACTACCAGGATGCAATACTAAATATTTAATACCTAATTGTTCACATCTATCTACTTCATTAACAAGAAATTCAACTGAGAAATCAAAATTATTAGGATTAGCTAAATTAACTATATAAGGAGCATGAACAATAACTTTATCTATTCTAATATTATTCTCTTTCATTAATTCATATCCTAAATAAGTATATTCATCATTAATAGCACTTCTAACTGTATTTTGAGGAGCACCAGTATAAAACATAAAAGTATTCTCTCCATAGCTTAATGCTTCTTTAACACTACCTAATAACTGATCTTTACTATTAAATGATACATGACTACCTATTATTAATTCATTCATAATACACATCCTTTACCTAATTATATCAAAGAAAAAAGACTATTTCTAGTCTTTTTATTTCTTAGTTTCTTATTCAATATTTATACTTTTTTTCTAGCTTGTTTTGTCATTTCTTTCCCTGATGGCAATTCACTAATACTCATTTTAGAAATTTCTCCAGCCATTGACATACCACTTAAACTTGGTACACTATTATATTCTGGATCATTGCTTTTAGCTTCAGTAGTAGCATAATCGCCATCTTTAGATCCGTGTAATCTAACAATATATTTTCCATCAATCAATTTAATTAAGTTGTAATCCCTAACTAAACTATCTAAATCATAATTATTAGGTTTTAATCCTCCCGCTTCAAGTAAATCAGCGTTAATATCGCAAGTTGTTTTAATTACACCATTTTCTGTGCAATAATCTGTAAAAGCCTGATCCACTTGCATAATCAATTCATTGCCTAGATTATATGCTTCGTGTTGTCTATCTAACCAATTGGCAAAACTATCTACTGAAGTTTGAAATGCTTTATCTCTAGCTTTACTTGTAGTAGTTAATATAGCTGGAATAGTGATACCTACTACTATAGCTAGTATTATAATAACTGCTAGAAGTTCTACCAAAGTAAATCCGTTTCTATTTAATCTTTTCATTTTATCACCTACCATAATAAGAATAACACAACTAAAACCTATGTCAATTAGTTATGCTAATATTTGACGTTTGTTAGACAAAGAAAAAGACCATTGTTGGTCTTTATAGAATTTAATGTATTAACTAAAATCTGCACCGGTGCAGCTTCCACCTACTGCATAGTCAGTATTATTAGCACTATTTAGTGTTCCATCAGAATCGGCATTTCCTGCTCCAGCATAGTCACCTTTATATACTTTTTCGCCATCTTTCGTATCATAAGCTGCTTCTAATAATGCACAAACTCTTCCTGTTGCACTGATATAAACTGTAATAGAAGATACGTTAGCAGTTTTTAATCCGCTTGCCTCAATTACAGGTGCTGTTGTAAATGGGCCTATTTTTTTTGCTGTCCCTACTGTAACAGTAGCAAATTCGTCTTTTAAAGTAGAATTAATACCAGTATCAGTACTATCAACTAAATACAGTTGATATTGTCTTTCGAACCAGTCAGCGGCACTTTCTGCAGCTGTAGCAAATGCTTTTTTCTTAGCATTGTTTGTAGTAGTTAATATTGCTGGAATTGTAATACCTACTACGATAGCAAGTATGATAATAACAGCTAATAATTCTACTAGTGTAAATCCTTTTCTATTTAATTTTTTCATTTTTTTCTTTTTCTCCTCTCTTTATTTATACATTAAGTATATCAACAACATAAAAAAATGTCAATTATATAAATAATATTTGACACTTTTTTATTTATTATATTTGTTTGCATATTTTCTCCTTTCTATTTTTTTGATTTTTAATAAATAATAACTTTTCTAATTAGTCCATACATAACCTCCTTAAAACAAAAAGGGATATCTCTTAATAAGATATCCCCGAATAGATATATTTTTCTTGCCCAAAAATATAAATTATCTCATAAATTGTAACATATTAACCTCTTACAAGTATGTTAATATACTAGAATTATAGCGAATAAAATAACCTTTGTTAACAATAAGCATGAACAAATGTATTTACTTTTAGTTAACTATTACCCCTTGATAATAGTGTTCTAATATCTGTTTATAATTATAACCATTACTAGCCATACCATTAGCTCCATACTGGCTTAAACCTACTCCATGGCCATATCCTCTTGTAGTCATTACTACATTATTATCATTTATATTAATATCAAAGTCTGTTGATCTTAAATTAAGTATTGTTCTTAGTTCTAATCCCGTATAAGATATATCTCCTAGTTTTATTTTGTCTATTCTATTACCTGATGTTTTTGATAATACTTCTACTTCTTCATTAGATGAAATACTAGTACCTAATATCCTGTTAAATTCCTCTAATGACATGCTTTTTTCTCTTAGGTAACTTGTAGCATTCTTATCCCAACTACTATCAACACTTTTTAGATAAGGAATATTATTATTCCATACATTAATGGAGTCTTCAGTGTAACCATTACTTGTTGAATGATATACAGCATCTATATATTTACCATTATATTTAATAGTTTGCCCTTTAGTACTAGATACTGCATTCTTAATTTTATTATAGTATGTTTGATAGGAACTACCCCATTTACTTTGCATAATATTCGCATCAATATATTCTTGAATAGTACTAGAGTCTGTTAGAGTATTTCCCTTAGATATTAAATTAAGGGCATAAGTTCTTGCTATTATTGCTTGTGCTTTTAAGGCTTCAATATGAAAAGAAGCCGGCATTTCTGCTGCTACTACTCCTAGAACATAATCTTCTAATTCAATAGTTTCACTTTTACCATTATGAATTAATGTTATGGGATGTTCCCAAGTATGCTCTGGTATTACTTCTTGTTTTGGCTCTTCTTTTGGTGCTTCCTGTTTAGTTTCTTCCTTCTTTGGCTCGTCCCCTCCTTTCTTTTCAGTTACTTTTGGAGTAGTATTATCTTTTGTTACTGTATTATTTTTGCTGATAGTATTTTCTTTTAATGTAGGTATACTTTTAACTTCTTGGATAACTTCAGGTACTCCTTCTTTAATTTCTATTTTTGGTTCTTCTTTTTTTATTTCAACTACTTCTGTTTTAGTTAATGAGTCCGTTAAATAATTATCTATGGCTATAGTATTACCAGTTTGTCTTAATGTAAGAACAATAATAGAACCAACCATTATAACTATCTTACTTCCTTTATATCCTATCTTCTTAATATAATCTTGTATTGTTTCTAAATAACTTTTATCTTTAGGTATTTTAAAACCACCAAATTCATAATTATAATTAAAAAATAAATATAGAGTATCGCCTATATATTGATGCTTTTCTATCATATTATCACCAATAATAGTCTCTTCCTATATTTATTTTCTATACATATTTACATATTTATTACCATACTTTTTTTCTTTATATAAAGATAAATTACCATATCTATCTAATAATTTATATTTAGAGTATTCTATTACTATAATACCATTATCTGATAGTAGATTATATTCATCTATTTTATTCATAATCTTTTCATAAACATTATAGTCATATGGAGGATCTATAAATATTAAATCAAAAGTTATATTATTATCGTGAAAATAATGTAATGATTTTTTATAATCACAATTTAAAACTATGCTTTTATCTTTTATATTTAAATTATTTATATTTTTTTCTAATACTTTAATTACTTCTTTATTATTGTCTATAAAATAACACTTATTAGCACCATTAGATAATGCTTCAATACCTAACTGTCCACTTCCAGAAAATAAATCTAGGACAGTACTATCTTTAATATAATCTTGTATAGAAGCAAATACTGATTCTTTTACTCTATCCATAGTAGGTCTAGTACCATCTATATCATAACCAAAGATATTTCTTCCTTTTAATATTCCACTTATTACTTTCATATTTTTACCTCATTATTAATACTGCATAATTTAATTCATTATCTTTATTTCTATGAGAATTAAATTTATCATGATTACATAATGTACATATATTAGTATCTATTATATTTTCATTTAATATTCCAGAGTTTAATGCATCATCTATGATAATATCTTGCATAGAAATTAGATATTTATTATCTTTCTTTTCGTAATATTTATTACTTGGATATTTTTCTTTAAATTGTAGATATACATCACTATCTACTTCAAAACAACATTTTCTTATTGATGGTAATATTACCATAATAATATCTTTAGGATTAGAATGATAAATACTTATCATTTTATTAATACCTTCTTTTATAATACTAGATAAAGTTCCACGCCAACCCGAATGTAAATTACCTATTACTCTATTTTCTTTATCGAATAAAAATATACTTACACAATCTTTACTTCTTGTTATAATAGGTAAATTTGTTTCATCCGTAATTATTCCATCACCTTCATGGAATACACTAGTTTCTTTAGTAGATAATACTCTATTAGAATGAATTTGTTTATCATAAGTAATATATTTATCTAAATTAAGGTCTTCTAAAGATGTACCCTTATATGTATATAAACCAATAATATTATATTTTTTTAATTCTTCTATTTCTAAATACATTTTTTCACTCCCAAATAAGATTGATATTTTTTATTAATTCTTTTTACTAAGAATGTTAATTCTGTATATAATTCCATATATTTTTGATAATCTTTATTTTTATATATTTCTTTTCTTAAAGATATTAGTTCTTCATTAGAGTTAATATCTTTAGATTTAGAAATATTCTTTAATAAATCCTTATCTTTAAGTAATATATCTTTATAATGTCTATAATTATTCATTAATTCTGATTTATCTAAATCATCAATAAATTTAAATGTATTTTCAATAATTAAATCCATAATTAACACCTTTATTAAATTTTATCATATTTTTATATTATTTTGAACTTAGAATACTAAGAAATGTCTTAAAAGTATTAATATCATTAGTTATTTTATTTAATTTATCTTTAGGAGTTAATTTATATTTATCTTTCATTTTTTTTATAAATGGTTTTATATATGATGGACTTCTATTTAAATATTTATACCAATAAGAGTTTTCTCTTAAGAAACTTTTTAATTTTATATCTGAATTTATTTGGAATTGAGTTTCTAATTGCATTAATCATCAAACCTTTTATAAATAGCTCTTGGTTTATAAGTGTTTGTATTTGAAGTGTCTTTTGATACGATTAAATCACTAAAAAGCCCTATAGCCTTTTGAAGTGAAGTTATTCCACTTTGTAATTTATCAACATCGACATTCTTAGCTAATTCTACTATTTCTGATATAGAAGGGCTTTTTCTTTCTTTAGTTTTATAATCATTCCATACTTCTGAATCACTTCCATACATATCATACATTTCATAAAATTTTTGCCATGTCATAGAACCATTAGTGACATAACTATTTAAATTAGGATGGTCTCTTACAAAAGATTTAAAATCATCTAGATTATTCATGTTATCACCTAATAAAATATATGAAAAAGATGTAAATATTTTACTTATTTACATCTTTATAATAGTGTATTTCATCTAGTTTTATTAAAACGTCTTCTAATTCTTCATCATAGTCTTCTTC
This sequence comes from uncultured Clostridium sp., assembly GCA_964652515.1. Classification (GTDB taxonomy): domain Bacteria; phylum Bacillota_I; class Bacilli_A; order RF39; family UBA660; genus CAG-914. The sequence continues at coordinate 6,230 of CAZZAK010000053.1, forward strand.
TAGAATATTTTCAATATCAAATATTAGTTCTTTGATACTAGGATAATTTTTAGGATTAATATCATATCTATTCAACACTTCTAATTCATATTTAGTAAGTAAGATGCCATTTCCATTATCAATATTCATAAAACTATCTAAATCTATCTTATAATTATCCATTTTTCTTAGCATCAAATTTCTTTCTTTGTTCAGTATTTAATATTTTCTTTCTTAATCTCATATTATGAGGAGTAACTTCTACTAACTCATCTGAATTAATATATTCTAAGGCTACTTCTAAAGGTATCTTTCTAGGTCTTTTTAACACTACTGTATGATCAGATCCAGCAGCTCTTGTATTTGTTAATTGTTTTCCTTTTACAACATTAACTGCTAAATCTATTTCACGATTACATTCTCCTACTATCATACCTTCATATACTTCAGTACCAGGTTCTATAAACATAATACCACGGTCTTCTAAGTTACCAATTGAATAAGCAGTAGCTTTACCATTTTCCATAGAAACGAGTACTCCTAGTTTTCTTTCTCCAACAGTAAAGTTTTCTATTGGTAAATACTCTCTAAATGTATGGTTAATTATTCCATAACCTTTAGTCATAGTCATAAAGTCTGTTGAAAAACCAATTAGACCTCTTGATGGAATAGTGTAGTTTAATTTAACCAAATCATTCTTATTAGTCATATTATCCATTTTAGCTCCACGTAAACCTAAGGCTTCAATAACAGATCCTACTGAATCAGATGGTGTTTCTATTTCAAGGTCTTCATATGGTTCACATTTAACACCATCAATTTCTTTAATAATTACTTCTGGGCGAGATACTTGTAATTCATATCCTTCTCTTCTTAAGTTTTCTATTAAAATAGATAAATGTAATTCACCACGTCCAGATACAGTCCAAGAATCTTTTTCAAAAGGTTCTACTTTTAAACTTACGTCTCTTTGCGTTTCACGATATAATCTGTCTTCTATTTTTCTAGCTGTTATAAATTCTCCATCCATTCCTGCAAATGGACTATCATTTGTCATAAATGTCATTTTAAGTGTTGGTTCATCAATTCTTAATTTAGGTAGAGCTTCTTCTTTTCCTATATTGCATACTGTTTCACCAACTGATATATCAGGTAATCCTGCTATAGCTACTACTTCTCCAGCTTTTGCTTCTTTTATTTCTATTCTTTTTAAACCTAGGAAACCAAATAATTTCTGAATTCTAAATTGTTTAATACTACCATCTAATCTAACGCAAGATACCATTTCATTTTCATGTATTGTTCCATTTTTAACAGTACCAATACCTATTCTTCCTACATATTCATTATAGTCAAGTAAGGCTGGTTGGAATTGTAACGGAGCTTCTTCTTTACCAGATGGAGCAGGTATTTCACTAACAATTAGATCAAATAAACCATCATAAGATTCTCCTTGTGTTGATAATTCTGGATCTAGACTGCATGTTCCATTTAAGGCACTAACATAGGCTGTTTTAAAATCTAATTGATCGTCACTAGCACCTAATTCAATAAATAAATCAATTACTTCGTCAATAACTTCATGTACTCTAGCAGTATCTTTATCAACTTTATTAATAACTACTATTGGTTTAACATTAGCTTCAAGAGCTTTCTTTAAGACAAATCTAGTCTGAGGCATTGTTCCTTCATAAGCATCTACGACTAAAATAACAACTTCATACATATTCATAATTCGCTCTACGTCTCCGCCAAAATCAGCATGTCCTGGAGT
>CAZZAK010000054.1:0-7919 GCA_964652515.1 uncultured Clostridium sp.
TTATTAAACTAAAAATTAGACAATATAATTGACAGATTAGATGAATAAAACAGATATGAAAAACACATCTGGCTTAATCATTAAATTAAGACGTATAAATAATAGAAATAGTAAACTATGTGTAAACTACATTGAAAAAATATGCCATTGGCTGTATAATAATAATCACTTTAAGTAATTAGTCTTAAAGGCAGAGTATTAATCTTGTCAATAGTTTATTAATAATTTTCTTAAATATTATTAGTATAATGGCAAGACAGTCTAAGACATATGTTATATTAATTATTATCATTAATTGGTATTTCATATTAACCCTCCTTAGATTGGTATAGTAATAGTAGAATATTATTATTCTTACATTATTATTATACACTATATGTATAATAGAGGGCGCAGCTTTAATTTTGTATGGAGTAATAAACTGTTAGTAGAAATTATTATTTCAGACCGTAGTGTACCCACCAATAAGGACTGCTGCAATCCTGGTGGGTATCTTACATTTGGGGGAAAACAATGGTAAAAGAGTATTTAAAATATAAAAAATATCCACATTTTGATAAAAAAATGAGTGTAAATAAAGCTAGAAAATTACTAAAGAATGAAAATGTAATTAAAGAACATGGCTTTTTCCCGTTTATACATTACACTATTGAGTCAAAAAAATTGGAAAAAGTTAACAACAAAATATATGCTAAAAAAGAACCTAAAAAAAGAGAAATATATTATTGTGCACATTTTGATAGATATATATATCAGCATTATGCACATTTTATAGGACTAAAATATAATGATTATATGGTAAAAAATAGCATTGATGAATGTAGTGGAGCATATAGAATAGAGCGTGGTAAGTGTAATATAGATTTTGCATATGATATGCTTGAATTAATTAAAAGCAAAGAAGATGTTATTGTTATTGTTGGGGATTTTACTGCCTTTTTTGATAACCTAAATCATGTTAATTTGAAACGGCGCTTAGAAGAAGTATTAAATGAAAAGTTAGACAATAATTTATACAAAGTATTCAAGAGTTTAACTAAGTTTAAATACATTAACATAACTGATTTATATGATTATTATACTGTTAGAAATAATAAAAGATCGGAAAAATACTATATGAGAAAACTGAATGTGCTAATGTCGACTGACGAATTTAGAAATTTTATTAAATCTAAAAATTCAATTACCAATGAAGATTATTTAAAGAATAATGATAATGATTATGGCATAGTTCAAGGTTCCCCAATGAGTGGGTTATTAGCAAATATATATATGATAGATTTTGATAAATCTATGAAAGAATTAGCAAGCCAATATAATGGTAAGTATTTAAGATATTCTGATGATTTTATGTTGGTAATTGAATGCAATAATACTAGCAAAATAAATAAAATCTATGAAAAAATTCAAGAATATATAAAATTATCTGGTCAAATTGAATTAAAAAAAGAGAAAACAAATATTTATAGTTATAAAAATGGTCATTTGGAATGTATAAATAAATCAGTTTTTGATGTTGATAACGCTCCTAATATAATTAACTTTCTAGGATTTTCTTTTGATGGTAAAAATATAAGTATTAGAGATAAAACGATATCTAAGTTTTTTTATAAGATGAATAAAAAAATTAAGGGTTCTATTAATGGAAAAACCAATTTAACTATTAAGCAAATTTATGATAAGTTTTCTTTTCAAGGTGAAAGCAAAAAAAATTCAAAGGGTAATAAAGGTAACTTCATTACATATGTGAAAAGAGCAGAAAAAAAGTTTAATAATGAAACAAAGATTGCCAATGTTAGAAAGAGCAGCAAGATAAAGGTAACAGAAAGAATTGGTATAATGAAGTCAAAATATAAAGGCAAATAAAATTAGGGACTACAAAGCCTAATTTTTATTATATATAAACTATGATAAAATGATATAACTTACAAAGTCTAATTTTATAAAAAATTTCATTATAAAAATATTAATTATAAGTTGTTTAATGTATAATGTGTTATATATATGTTTAAATATTAAAAATAAACCAAGAGTAGAGAAAAAAATAATAAATTATATGTTATGATATATTCATGAGGTGAGATATTTTATGGAAAAGAATAAAATAGGAAAGTTTATTGCTACTAAAAGAAAGGAAAAAGGACTAACACAAGCAGAACTTGGAAAAATCCTATCTGTTACAGATAAAGCTGTATCAAAATGGGAACGTGGATTAGGGTTACCTGATATAATGATAGTTAAGTCTCTTGCAAAAACTCTAGATGTTTCTGTAAACGATATTTTAAGTGGAGAAAAAAATGAAAATGAAAATGTAGATGTAGAAGCTGAATTAACAAAGATTAAAGAAAGAATTAATCATCAACATAAGAAAAAAATAATGATAATTATTATATTGTTTAGCTTAATCATTATTACAATTATTTTAAAAAATATATCCTTTGGTTATACTATAAAAAAAGTTTATTATAATCATGCAAATAAAAATTCATATATAAATGTTGGAGTTCCTAAAACTTCTTTCTTAATGAAATATCGTGATAAATCATATTCATTTAAAAATTTTAGAAATGCTAGTATATTGGAAAATGAAATTAAACAATATTTAAAAAGTTTGGATTATCTAACTTGTAATGATACAATTTATTATTATAATAGTAAAGGTAAATATAGTATTACTGCTTATGCGGTCGAAAAACATATATTATATAATAATATAACTTATACAATTGCAGATGGAGATTTTTGTTATATGGATAAGTTATCTGAATATACTGAAAAACTAGGTGGGTTGAAAAAAATTCATTCTATGAATAATACATATTCACTAGAAGATAACTGGGAAAATCTATTAGTTGTAAAATTTATGGATGGAATCAGTGATGATAAACAAACTTTATATGAATTTAAAGCAAATCTTAAAATTGAATATGTAAGTAAAGTTAATGGAAATAAAACCACGTCTATTGTTCTTGAAGATTCAACTGGGAATTTTGAAATTAAGGATGATAAATTGTATTATTATCGTACTAGTGTTACCAATAAAACTAAGGATATAAATATTCCAGAAGTATCTACTTTTAAAATTGATAATAGTCAATTAGTATTACTTGATGATTATTTAAATAAATATTATGATAAACAAATAATCTTAAAGTAATATTGATATATTTAGAAAGCGTGATAAATCATGAGATTTGATGATGATCAAGAAGTAAAACTAGAAAAAGAGAAAACTAAAGCAAAAATTTGGATGTACATATTAATTATATTTGTATCAGTCGGCGGTGCTACTTGGTTCATATATTCTATATATTTATCGTTTAAAGCACTTGGAGAAGATTTATCTAAAAATACTTATCATGTCTTAGAACTAACTGACGATACTAAAAAAGAAATTGTAACAATTTTAGAAAATGAAAACAAAAGTTATTGTGAATCAATGTACAAAATAGAATGGAATCATAGATTTCCTCATGGTACAAATATTAAAATTTATTGTAAAGGCATAGAAGATATAATAATAAATTCATCAGATAGTGAAGTAATTAAGTACATCGATGATTTTGGAATAATTGAAAAAAGATAAAAAAATATTATATTTAAATATTATTTTAGAGAGAGAATGAAAAAATTCTCTTTCTTTATGATATAATAATATTGAATAGATATCCATAAGGAGGTAAATAATGGCTAAGTTTGAAAAAGAAATAGATGCTAATTTTGATGATATTTTGGAAAAAATTGAGCAAGGTATTTTAAAAGGAAATATATCAGCCAGTTTAGAAGATTCAAGTGATTTTAAATTAGAAAAATCCAGATGTAGTGTTAGAGTATTTGAAAGATATAGTGGTATTGGTAGTAATCGCGTTAGTTTAAATGTTACATTATTTCAAGTAAACAATTCAAAAATACATTTATCTGCAATTACATCTGGTGGAAGTCAAGCAATACTATGGAAAATAAACACTTTAGGTGAAAAGGCATTTTTGAATAAATTGAAATCTATTTTGGAATAGGTGATAAAAAATGTATGATTTTAAATTGAAAAATAATGAAGAGATTAGATTAATTTCCGATGATACTATTATTTATACTGACAATGAAGAAATAAATGTAACTTGTATTATTACTAATCAAAGGTTATTAATACTAGATTATCCTAGTGGAATTTATAATTCAGCTGAGGATTTAAGAGTATCAGGCAAAATGACTTATATTAGGAAAAAAGAGATAGTCGCTGAAATTAATTTGAAAGATATAACTTCTATTATTAAAGAAAATAATTATTATAGAATTGAATTAAATAATAAAAGTTACATTAATTTAAGTGATGAAGAAATAATTAAATATTTGAAAAAGGAGAAAAATAATGAATAAGAAAAGTATTATCATAATTTGCATATTAGCGTTAATAGTTATTGGATTAATTGGAGGAATAATCTATATAAATAATTATTACATAAAACAACTAGATTATATATTCTACACAAATGCTCATGAATCAGGAGAAAGAGAATACGATTGCAGCTTTACCAACACACACAAAATTATACAAATGCTAGATTATCATTTTGCTATGGATGGTGTATCATATGCAATCGTGGATGATTTTCAAGGTTATCAACCATACATAGTGGTGATTCCCAAAGATATGGAAACCAAGTTAGAAAAAGACAAATATTATGAATTCACTTATAAATTAAATGGTAAAGGTATAATAAAAGATTTTAATGATTTAAATTCATATTTAATTGGTACTTTAAATAACAAAAGTCGTGGAAATGATTCTGTTGGTACTATTTATGTCGGTTTAGAAATTAAAGAAACAGATAAAAAAGGACTAGATCAAGTACAAGAAAATATTTGTACACCAAAACCATCAACTCATGATGCTATTAAGTTTAATGAATATCTAACAAGGGATGAAGGTAGAATTATTTATCTTGCTGGTAATATGGATGAGTTTTATGTATATGATTCAAACAATAAAAAACAAACATTAAAAGATTATGCTAAAACGTGGCAAACAATAGATGATATCATTAAACACATTACTGATAAATATGATTTATATGGCGAATTAAATGATGGCGGAACAAAGATATACAAATCAAACAAAGATAATGCAACAATAGTAGTATGTCATACAACATTTGGAAATAAGGATGTATTTATTGGTGACTATAATATGCAATTTGATAATGAATCAATGTGCAAAAGGTAGTGATATAATGAAAAAGAAGATGGTAATTATTTTAGCAATACTTTTAATAGTATTAACAATAACTTGCATTATATTATTGTCAAAGAACAGCAAAGATACAGCATTAGAAGGAAGATGGACATCAACTAGAGATTCCTTGATAAGAGTAATTAAGGAATATAAAGATGGACAACCAGTATATGCAAATGAAAATATTGTAGAATATTGGTTAGATTTAAAAAAAGATGGTAAATATGTTTTATACTTTAATGATGTAGTTGATCAAAGCAGAAGTAATTACAATATAGAAAAAAATTTAATAGAAAGAGGAAAATATAATATAGATTTAAATAATAAAATATATTTTGATTCCGATGATAAAAATTTACCTTCTAATTCTGCTAGTTATATTTGGATATGCGAAGTAGAAGGCGAAAACCTGCATAATTGCACAAATTATGCCTATGATTTTGTAAAACAAGCTAACGGATAATCTTGCTATATAATAAAACTATTGGAGGATTTATGAAAAAGAAAAAAATAATTATTATTGCTGCAATTGTTATTTTTATCATAATGTTAATACCAATTAAGGATAGATTATATGATGGAGGTTCAACTGAATACAAAGCAATATTATATAAATATACCAAAATCCATCGTTTAAGTGAAAATTCATATACAGGTTATGAAGATGGATGGGAACTTAAAATTCTAGGAAAACAAGTTGGAGGAGAAATTAATACTTATGTTTTAGCTGAACATAAAATTAGTATTAAATCTAATGATAAAATAATAGAGGCAGTTACTGGTTCATTTTGCTATAAAAGTGGATCATGTATTGATAAAGTTGACTTTCAAGATTTTAAATATGATGTTATAAAGTCATATTATAACAATAAACTATATATTGAAAATTTAGATGGAGCAATTAAAACTATTAAACTATTTGATTACAGTTCAAAGGAATTTACTGATACTAAAGTAGAGTTTACAGATGAGTATATTGTTACTCCAAGTATTAACGGACCATTTATAGTAAAAATAAATGCAATATATGAAGGTAAGAGTATAGAGTATTATTTTATGATGAATATTAGTAAGACAAGTGGTGATGAAGTTAATTTAAAAATTACATTGAAAGAAAACACTTTATCAAGTGTAGGATTAACTATGATAGTAGAAAACCTTAGTGATAGAGATTTACAATATGGTAATCCGTATTCTATAGAAAAATATGAAAATGGTTTTTGGAAAAGTGCTCCAACTATTAACGATTTATACTTTACAATGCCAGCATTTGGACTTAACAAAGGTGAATCAAAAGAGTTAAGCATAAATTGGGAATATGGATATGGTAAATTAAAAGGAAAATATAGGATTGTAAAAGATTTTAGTTATAAAGAAAATGATGATTATATTTCTTTTAATAAATATCTTGAATTTGAAATTTAACCAGACATTATAATTGGGGAATGGAACATAATGTATAAAAAGTGAATCAAAAGATTTGCTTTTTTTTCTACTCTACGATTCGTTTGTTGCTTTTTAGCATATTATTGTATTATTATTAGTTTAAGTTAAGGAGGAAAATAAATGAATCAAGAAAAAATTGGAAATTTTATTCGTGAAATGAGAAATGAAAAAAAGATGACACAACAAGAATTAGCTGAAAAGATTGGAGTAACCGATAGAGCAATTTCTAAATGGGAGAATGGTAGAGGCACACCGGACATAACATTATTAATCCCGTTATCAAAAGAACTAGGAATAAATGTTCTAGAATTATTAAATGGTGAAAAGATAGAAGATCAGAATAATGCAGTTATAGGATTAATTGAAAGAACAAATAAAAAAATAAGAGCATGGAAGAGATTTGCATACATATTGTTAAATGTAATATTATTTGTTTTAATAATAATTTCAATCTTTGGTTATATAATTCCTCATGGATATGAAAATAGTAGCTCTAAGGGAATTACAAAATTACAGAGTGACAGTATGAAGCCAAAATTCAAAGCAGGAGATGGAATTGTCTACGATAAGATTGATATAACGTTAGTTAAGAAAGATGACCTTGTAGTATATTATTATATGGATAGTTATGGAATATTGGCTAATACCAGAGCAATGCACAGAGTAATAGACATCACAAAAGATGAAAATGGTAATACTTCTTTAGTGACAAAAGGTGATAATAATTCAGTAATTGATGAAGTAAATGTTACGCAAAAGAATTATCTAGGCGTATATAGTCATAAAGCATTACCAATAACTAATATGTTTTTAAAATATGATTCTTCATATATTGCTCCAATTTACATGCCTTTCATTGTACTAGTGATTTTGATTATTTCTTACATGGACTTTATACAAATAAAGAAAAAATATTTTAATAATTAGGATATAATTATATTAAAAAAAGAATCAGATATATAGATAAAAATATATCTGATTTTCATTTTTACATTTACTTTTACATTTCCTATTATATAAACTTTAATAAACTATAATAAATTTAAAAGACTCACAAAGCCTTATTTTATAAGGAATTTAAACTTTTGCATAAGAGATAATTCGTGCGGGGAGCGGACCCCCTGAAGAGAGCAAATGTTTTTTTGATTAATATTATTGTGATATAATATTATGTGTAATGTAGAAATTATAGAATTAACAAAAGATTTTGATAAAGAGGTAATGAATTATGAAGTTTAAG
>CAZZAK010000055.1:0-7561 GCA_964652515.1 uncultured Clostridium sp.
ATAATCATACAAGATATCATAATCAAATACTATTTTGAAAAATAAAGTCAATTTATTATTCTTCTTAATATTATTTAAAAATTCATATAACAAAACTTCTTTTTCCATATTTCCACCACGATTATAAAATAACATAATATATATCCTAAGTCAATTTAAACACCATATTTTCCCTGTTTTGTTAACTAATCGGTAACAATTTCTTTCTTTTTTTTATCTTTTATGATATAATACACTAATTAAGAAGGGAGAATCTGTTTTATGGAAATAATTAGATTAAATGAAACACAATTTAATAATTATTCTAATATTCATAGAAATAAGAATATTTGTCAAACAATAGAATACTCCCATATAGAAGAATTAAGAGATAAAAATAGTTTATATTTAGGGCTATTAGACGAAAATAATAATGTATGTGCGGCATGTTTATTAATAGAAAACTACCTACCATATAACATGAAAATGGGTTATATTCCTGGTGGATTCTTAATTGACTACACTAATTACTACCTATTAAATATCTTCATTGAGGAATTGAAAAAATACTTAAAGAAATTAAAATATACATATATTATTACTAACCCATTCTACTATCAAAGAATAATAAGTGATAGCAAAACTATTGATAATACACATCTTACAGATTATATGAAAAGACTCGGTTTCATAACATTAAATTATAAAAATAAATTTTCTAAATATGATATTATCATTCAAAATAGTAACCATAAAGATATATATAAAAACTTTAACAGAAATACAAAAAGAAGCATTAAACAAAGTATAAATATGGGAATAATACTTAAAAAAGGTAATATTAACACAATTAATCAATTCTATGAATTGATCAGAAAAAAAACAAAACACAGTATTAACTATTATAATGATTTAATGACTATGCTAAATAGTGATAATATGAAAATGGAAATATTCTTTTCCATGTTAAATCCCAAAGAACATCTAATAAATGCTAAGAAAAACTATCTTAAAGAAAAAGCAAGAAACGAAAAAATACAAAGTAATTTCCTAAAGAATCAAAAAAGTAACAAAGAAAAGCTACTAAATAAAAAAATGGCTTCTGACGAATTATTAAAGAAATTAAGCGACGACTTAGCAAAAGCATCTAAATTGTATGAGAAATATCCTGAAGGAATAACAATAGGAAGCTGTGCTATAATTAGAAATAATAAAGAAATATATTTTCTAATTGATGGATATAATGATAAATTAAAATCAATTCATTCATCACATATACTAAAATGGAAAATAATTAGACATTATAGTAAGCAAGGATATAAAATATTCAATCTAGGAGAAATATCTAATAATTATAAAGATAAAAACGATAAATATTATGGATTATATTTATATAAAAAAGGATTTGGAGGAGACATTATAGAATATCCTCCTGATATGCAATTAATTATTGATGAGAATAAATACTTTATTTATTCTAATATATGCAAATTAAAAGGAAAACCCATCTTAAAAAGATAGGTTTTTTATTTTTCAAAATAACTTGCCCCAATAAACTCTCTTAATACAGACACAGAAGGAACATCCTCACTAGGAATTGGTAATACAAAATCTAAAAGTTTAATTAAACGTAGTGCTGTATAGTATTGTGGATCATTAGATTTAACTGTATATAGTAATGGTAAAACATATACCTTTAATACTGCTAATTCATAAGCTAAAAATGTATTAAATACAACATCTGCTTCATCTTGATAAGGAAATATATACTTTTCTTCCCCATTTCTTACACTACCCCAATTTTTAAGAGTATGACTAGGAGAATAACCTCTAGTTCTATTATCTCTTACAATTCTTCTTAAAAGCCTAATATCAGTTTGATTAATTCTATTGTCATCATCTATATTTAAAAATACCAATGGTGAAATATATATTTTATATTTATTTTTCTTAGGAATATCCTTTAATAATTCACCACTAACAGCATGCAACCCTTCAACAATTAAAATATCATTGTCACCCATTTGTAAGTCTTTAATATATTCTTTTTCACCACTAATAAAGTTAAATACTGGAGCTTTTACTTTGCTACCATTAAGTAATTTAGCAATTTGGTTATTAAATAATTTAACATCTATAGCTCTTATACTTTCAAAATCAGGTTTACCATTTTCATCAAGTGGTGTATCAACTCTATCTAAAAAATAATCATCTAAAGATATTGCTAAAGGATTTAATCCTAAAGTTTTTAAATACATAGATAATTTTCTAGAAGTAGTAGTTTTACCAGAAGATGATGGTCCCGATAACAATACTACTTTTATATCTTTTTCATTATCTTTAATATAGCAAGCAATTTCTTGTAAACGATAATCTTGAATAGTTTCACATAGATTAATTATCTCTCCTTGTCTACTATTAACAATCGCATCATTAAGTTCACCCAAAGTATCAATATTTAATATTCTACTCCAACTCAAATATTCATCAATATTATTAAAATACTTATCATGATGTTTATATTTAACTATCTTTCCCTTATCATATATACTAGGTAATCTAAGTATAATACCCTTATCATCGATAAGAGTTAAATCAAAATATTTTAATATAGATACATCATGAGGTAAATCACCCATAATATAGTTATATTTACCATCAAATTTATATAAAGTAACATAATCACTTCTATCATAGAATAAAGTTCTAACCTTATCTTCTCTCTTTATACTATGAAAATATCCCATTGCTTCATTGATTGAAGTATCAACCTTTATAAAAGGAATAGATTTAGATACTTTATCTAACATCATTTCTTTTATTTTAGATACATGCTTATCAGTAATCTTTTTATCTATTTCAAAAAATATTCCTTTATCAATAGAAAATCTTATCTTAATATTAGTATCATTCCCTAAAACATCTAAAGCAACGCTTTTAAATAAAAAAGTAAGTCCTCGTTCATATATTCTAATACCTTCATCTGTATATATATCATATATATCTAATTTACCACTTTTATTAATAGAATCATCCAACCCTATTAATTCACCATCAAATCTAGCACAAACTATATCCGATAACTTATTATCAGAAACTATTTCACTAAACTTAACACCTTTAATATATTCTTTCTTAATACCATTTTTTAAAGTCACAATTATAGTATTCACAAGCACCACTTCCTATCCTAATATAATTATATCAAATTATTAAAAATTTACAACATAAAAAAAGACTATTACTAGTCTTTTAATGAACATATATTGGATCAGCTTTCATATTATTATACTTATTAGCTCTAATTACTTCATAAATCTTAGACATCTTTACACCTGGTACATTTACACATCCATGACTTCCCGTATACGGCTTACCAGCTTCACCATTTTGCTGTTTATATACAGTACCACCATATGTAGAAAAATTAACACTATATCCACGCCATTTAGTTGCATCATGAACACCTAAAGATCTAGGCTCATAAAATCTTATCCAATAATTAACAAATGAATTAGATGGCATTAATACCCTATCTGTATCTTTAAATGTAGCATAATGTAATCCTTTATTAGTATCATGTCTACCATCAGCTTTACCAGTAGTTACTGGAGTATCTAATACCAATTCAGTATTTTCATATAATCTTAAAGTCTGAGATACAATATCAACTTCAACGAAAGTACTACGAGTATATTTAGAATTAGAAGTAACATAACCATATCTGCCATCCTTAGTCCTAATATAATACCAAACAGTATCAGATAAAGTAACTCTATCTAAAACAGTTAATATATCCCCTTTTTTAGCTCTAAATAATATAGGAGTAGTAGTACCAGGATTATCATGAATCCTTACAGTACTAGACCTAACTATAATTTTATCTTCACTATATAGTTGATTTAATTTAGTTCTTGTAGCAGGACCAACTAAGCCATCAACTTCTAATCCATATGCACTTTGAAACTCAAGAATACAAGCTTTAGTTAATGGACCAACAATACCATCAGTATCCAAATCACATCCCATAACCATATTTAACTCTTTCTGTAAATATCTAGCTTGAGTTTTACTATAGTTATTAGAAACAATATTTTTAGATAAAAAATCAACATCATCATGTAAGGCATTAACATTAATAATTCCAATAAACATTAATGCAATAATTAATAATATTTTTTTCATAATTTTCTCCCCTTTCAGAAAACGACTAATATAATATCATTAAAAAGAAAAAAAGTCAAGTTTTTTATGAACAGCCGTTCTTACTTGACTTTATTATTAATGAACATATATAGGTGTTGGATTATTAGGATACAAATTAGCACCCTTAACATTCTGATATATAGGCTTTATCCTTTGTAGTGGTGTATTAACACAGCCTAAACTACCTACTCTAGGATCACCATCTGGAATAAAATTACCATTACTATCATATAGAGTTTTATATATTTCTCCTCCATATGTTGTATAACTAGCATATTTTCCTCTTTTTTTAACATAGTCATGAATAAATTGTCCAGATTCACCACCAATATTAATTCCATATTGAGCATAACTAGTAGGATTTGGAGCTTTTTCAGTAACAATAAAATATCCTTTTAATGTGTCCCATCTACCCTTTCTACCAGTAACAATTGGAGTATCTACATATAATGCTCTATTCTTATAAAATCTCATTGTTTGAGATACTATTTCAATTTCAATAAAAGTACCCTCAAGATTATTCTCTTCATAAATATATCCATATTTACCATTATAATAGAATTTAACCCAATATTTGCCATCTACATTCTTTCTTGATATAACTTTAACAATATATCCCTTATTAACTTTTCCTAATACACTTGAACTAAATGAAGCACCTGAACGAACATTAATACCATTTTTAATTACTATCATACTATTCATTTTATATACTTCATTCAATTTAGTTCTTGTACTAGTATTAACATAACCAGTCACTGTTAAATTATAAGCTCTTTGAAAAGCTTTAACACAATTAACAGTACTTGTACCATAAGAACCACTAGTAGATAAATTACAGTTCATAACTGCATCTAACTCTTTCTTCAATATACTAGTTTGTTCCCTATCATGATCATAATTAGCAACTTGAGTAGCCGTAATATTTTTAGTTAAAACATCATAATATGCTGTTGTGCTAAGTGCACTAACACTAGACACTCCCATAAATAATAAACAAATAAATAATAATATTTTTTTCATAATATTTTCCCCCTTTCAGAAAACGATTAATATAATACCATTAAAAAGAAAAAAAGTCAAGTTTTTGATGAACAACTGTTCTAACTTGACTTTATTTTATATTTTTTCTACTTTAAATTTAACTTTATAATCATTGATATCATATTCATCTGTTAAGTCTTTACTAGATACAAACTCTATAGCCAAAGTTTCATTCTTAATCATATCTAAATAATTAGAAATAGATTTTTCATATTCACTATCTGCATCATAATAAACATTAACTCTATCTACTACATCAAAGCCATTATTCTTTCTTATCTGTTGAATTTTAGATATAGTCTCACGAGCAAGACCTTCTCCGATTAATTCTTCTGTCAAAGTAGTATTTAGGATAATAAAGTTATTACCTTCCATAGCTACATTAAATCCTTCTTTAGCATTTATTTTAATATCAATTAAATCTGAAGTAATTAAAGTATCATTAAAATACATTTCTTCATTATTTCTTAATTTAGTAATGTCTTCATCACTTAAAGAAGACAAATAAGAAACAAAATCTTTCATTTTTGAACCAATTACAGATCCAGCATTCTTAAAGTTAGGTTTAATAGAGAAATTCATATACTTAGATAAATCTTCTGTAAATACTATTTCTTTAACATTAAGTTCTTCCTTTATTAAATCAGTTACACTAGATAATAATTCCTTATTCTTACCATCTAATATTACTTCACTAATAGGTTGACGAACTTTAATCTTAGCTTCTTCTCTTACATTTCTACCTAAACTAATTAATCCTCTAACTAAATCCATCTTCTCTTCAAGTTCTAAATCAATATAATCTTCGTTACATACAGGATAATCTTCTAAATGAACTGATTCATTGCCTGTTAAATTTTGATATATTTCTTCCGCTAAGAATGATGTTATCGGAGCTATTATTTTACATAAACCTACTAATACATCATATGTAACTTTATATACAGCCTTCTTAGAAGTATCAAGTTCACTACCCCAGAATCTCTTTCTATTTCTTCTAATATACCAGTTAGATAAGTCTTCAGATACAAATTCTACTACATACTTAACTACTTTATTTAAATCATATTCTTCATAACCTAGAGTAGTATTTTGAATTAATTTATTATATTTACTAATAATCCATTTATCAATATCTTCGTAGTCCTCATATTTAACATCATATTCCTTAGGGTCAATACTATCAATATTAGCATACATTTGAAAGAATGTATAAGTATTCTTTAAAGGATTTATAAACTTAGAATGTACTTCCTTAAGTCCTTCTTCATCAAATTTAATAGGAGTCCATGTCGGAGATACATATGGTAAATAGAATCTAACTGTATCTGCCCCATATTTTTCTATAATGCTAAATGGTTCAATAGCATTACCCCTTGACTTATGCATCTTTTGACCATTCTTATCAAGTAATAGTTCATTAACTAAAACGCTCTTATAAGGACTCTTGCCAGTTACAAATACTCCAAGTACAAGAAGTGAATAGAACCAACCTCTAGTTTGATCAATACCCTCTGCTCTAAAATCTGCTGGATATTGACTTTCCCATAATTCCTTGTTTTCAAATGGATAATGATATTGAGCAAATGGCATAGCTCCTGAATCAAACCAGCAATCTATTACATCAGTAGTTCTATTCATAACCTTACCACATTTAGGACATTTAATATGTATATCATCTACAAATGGTCTATGTAAATCAATAGTATTATCTATTTTTTCAATAGCCTTTTCAATTAATTCTTCTCTAGAACCAATCATTTCCATATGACCACATTCACAAGTCCATAATGGAAGTGGTGTGCCCCAATAACGTTTACGAGATATAGCCCAATCATTTAAGTTTTCTAGCCAATTACCAAAACGTTTTTCTCCGACAAAATCTGGATACCATTTTACTTTTTTATTTTCACTAATTAATTTATCTTTTAACTCGGTAACTTTTAAATAGTAACTAGGTTTAGCATAATATAAAAGTGGTGTATGACATCTCCAACAATGTGGATAATTATGAACCATCTTTTGTTTCTTAAATAATTTATCATTTTCTTTTAAGTATTTAATTACTTCCAAGTCAGCATCAAATACATACATACCTTTCCAAAGCCCATCAGTATAACATCCATCTTCACCTACAGGATTTAAATATGGTAGGTCATATTTTCTTCCTACTTCATAGTCATCTTGACCAAATGCTGGAGCTATATGAACTATACCAGTACCATCTTCCATAGTAACATATGTATCACATGTTACAAAGAACCCTTTTTTATCTACTCCTAAACTAGGTCGGAGTTGGTCATCTTCCAGATATTCACAATCTTTACCTTTG
>CAZZAK010000056.1:0-7459 GCA_964652515.1 uncultured Clostridium sp.
AAATTTTGGAATGTAATTGTTGCTAATGTTTTAGTTTCTTGATTAATTTTTACTCCTTCTTTAGCTTCAATAGCTTGATGAAGTCCTTCAGAGAAGTTTCTTCCTTTCATAAGTCTTCCTGTAAACTGGTCAACAATAATTACTTCTCCTTCTTGTACTACATAATCTACATCTTTAAACATAAAATAATTAGCACGTAATGCTTGATTAATATGATGAACTAATGCTGTATTAGAGATATCGTATAAGTTAGATACATTAAAACTTTTCTCTGCTTTATGTGATCCTTCATCTGTTAAGTTAATACTTTTAGTTTTTTCATCTTTTATATAATCAACATTTTCTTTTAATGTTTTAACAAATAAATCTGCTGATGTATATAAATTAGCTGATTGCATCATACCACCAGATATAATTAATGGTGTTCTAGCTTCATCTATTAAAATACTATCTACTTCATCTATGATACAATAATTTAATGGTCTTTGTACTCTATTTTCTTTAGTAATAACCATATTATCTCTTAAGTAATCAAATCCCAATTCGTTATTAGTAGTATATAAAATATCTTTATTATATTCTTCTCTTTTTTCACTTGGACTTTTTTCTCTTAAATTGACTCCAACAGAAATACCTAGAAATTCAAATATTGGTCCCATCCATTCTGCATTTCTTTGTGTTAGATATTCATTTACTGTTACAACATGTACTCCTTTTCCAGTTAAAGCATTAACATAAGCTGGAAATATAGTAGTTAATGTTTTACCTTCACCAGTTTTCATTTCTGCTATATTACCATAGTGAATTGCAAGCCCTCCAAGTAACTGACAAAAATATGCTTTCTCATGAATTATTCTATAAGCAGCTTCTCTTATTACTGCAAAAGCTTCGACTAAAACATCCTCAATTGTTTCACCATTCTCTAATCTTTTTTTAAACTCATCAGTTTTAGCAGCTAATTTTTTATCGGATAACTTAGACATTTCAGAATCTAATGCATCTATCTTCCCTGCTATAGCATTAAATTTTTTTAATTCTTTATATTCATTATCAAATATTGGTTTTAAAATTTTAAGCATCTTATCACATCCTATATAGTATTTTATCAAATATTATAAAAAATTACTAGTTTATCTTTTCTTTTTTCTTTTCTTAGTATTATTATTTTCTTTATTTTGATATAAAACGTTTAAATTTTCATCAACTATTTCTATTTCTAATGTATCACAAGTACCATTTAAATAATTACCTTTTTTAACTACTTTCATATATTTATTTCCATCATTAACTAGTAAATGATAATTTAAAGTTATAGTTTGATTATAAATATAATTCCTTATGCTGTTAGGATAATTATTATATTCTCTTTTTATTTCTAAATTAATAACTTTTATTTCATTATAATGTAGTTCATTTGTTAATATAGTTCTGTATTCTTTTGGTAATAACAATTTTGTTTTTATATTCATAATATTCTTCCTTAGTTAGATATTATACTATGAATTTAATTATTTTAATAGTATATTTTATTATTTTTTACGAATAATAATATTGGGTGATAAAGTATGGCTAAAAATAAAAAGTCAAAAAATTCTAATTCATCTAATACTATGAATAATACCCACAATAGTAATAATTGTAAAGGTAATAACAATAGTATGAATTGTAGTATGAATAAGAATAACCTTGAATAAAATGACCGTTAAGGTCATTTTTTCATTATATGATTTTAAATATTAAAATACTTATTACTACACATATAAGATCACATAATAATCCTAAAACTAAAGAATATCTTATTTTTTTAATGCCTACTAAAGTATAATAAGTACTTAGTATATAAATAGTAGTATCTGTACTAGATTGTATTACTGATGATATTTTACCTATCAAAGAATCAGGACCATATGTTTTTAAGATATCATTTAAAACGAGTAATGAACTAGAACCAGAAAATGATCTTAACAAGGCTATTGGCAATATTTCCTTGGGAAATATATTTATACTAATTAAAGATATTAAATCATTTAAGATATTACTTTTAATAAATACAGATATACTTAATGACATAGTAAATATTGTTGGAAATAATTTAAATGATATGTCTATCCCTTCTTTTACTCCAGATATAAAACTAGAGTAAACATCTACTTTTTTATATAGAGCATATATAATTATTATTAAAGTAAATAGAGGAATTATTAAACTAGATAGATAAATCATATTTTCTCCTTGTACATAGATAAAATAATCTATCTAGTATAAGTCCTATTAGGCATGATAATGTTGATGTAATAATAACATATGGAACTATTTCCATAGGATTTATAGAATTATATAATATTCTTAAAGAAATTACTGTTGTTGGTATTAATGTTACTGAAGAAGTATTAATTATTAAAAAAGTAATCATACTTCTTGAAGCAATATCTTTTCTCTTATTAATCTTTTGTAATTCAGTCATAGCTTTTAATCCAAAAGGAGTAGCAGCATTACCTACTCCTAATACATTCATAACTATATTAATAGCTATATAAGATAATGTTTCATAATTATCTTTTAATTCAGGAAAGATATACTTTAAATATTTTGATAATTTTCTAGCTATTATTTCTAATAATCCACTATTCTCTGCTACTCTCATAATACCTAACCATAAACAAGTAACAGGTATAATAGATAATACTAAGTCTATAGAATCATGACTAGATGATAACATAATATTACTAATATTAGTTTTTGTAATAAAACTATATATTATTCCTATAATAAAAAGAATACTCCATAAGTATGTTATCAATCAAACCAACTCTTTTTATGTTTAGAATACTTTCTGGCATATATAGGAACATTATATATAACTTTATTATTTAATATTATTTCATTGTAACCTACCAAATCATTATTTTTATATTTATCTTTTTTTTCTAAATCGATATTTAATTTTAAATTTTTACTTTCTTCTTTAGTCAAAGGAATAAAAACATTTTCTTTAATATATAGATTATCATATATATTATTTTTTACCTGATAAGTATTCTTATCTAGTACTAAATAGTTTTTATATTTTCTAAAAGTCTCCTCATATAAAGTCTTATGAGTATTCCAATCATCAGAATCTCTTATAGTAACCACAATAAAATTCATTCCATCTTTAGTGCCAGTTGACACTAAAGTTCTTTTGGCTAGTTCTGTATATCCTGTTTTACCACCAGTTATGTAATCATAGTTAAGTAATTTATTTTTATTTTTCCATACATAAGTTTTCAAATTAGTTTTAACTGTGTAACTTTTGGTTTTAACAATATTTCTATACAATTTATTTTTCATGGCATATCTAGTAAGTAATGCCATATCATAAGCTGTAGAATAATTACCATTTTTATTATTATCGAGACCACTGGGATTAACAAATATAGTATTCTTCATACCTATTTCATTTGCTTTATTATTCATTAACTTAACAAAATCGGATACACTACTAGATACATATTTAGCTATCATTAAGGCTGCATCATTACCACTTCTTAACATTAGTCCATATAATAAATCTTTTAATGATATTTTTTCTCCTACAGATATATAAATTCCTGAACCATACGAAGACAATATAGTATCATCTACTGTTACTATATCATTAACTTTATTTGATTCTATAGCTAATATACAAGTCATTATTTTCGTAATACTAGCTATTAATTTAGGATTATGAATATTTTTTCCTTCAAGTACTCTACCAGTTACTTCATCCATTAATATATATTCATAAGCACTAGTTCTAGATGCATTTACTTTAGATACTAATATAACTAAACATAATAAAAACAACAATAATTTCTTCATATAATTCACCTATAAAATTATATGAATTTTATTGTTGCTTATGAGTCTAAAATTTTATATAACATATATTAACTATTGTAAATTATTAGTCTGATTATTAATATTTTGATTTATATTATTATTATTTAACATATTGCTATTATTTATATTATTATAGCCCATAGGATTATTCATATTTTGGTTCATATTATTATTTAAATTATTACTTAAATCCATATTATTAGGTACGCTTCCAACGTTTAATCCATTTGGTGTATTGGTATTTACATTATTCATATTAGCAATATTTTGTGTATTAAAATTATTATTAATCTGTGTATTTTGACCTTTTAATGGTTCTTTATTTTGATGTTCTTCATATACATATACATTTTGATTATTATTTTCTTCTTGATTGTTTTTTTCAGCTTCATCTACAATTTTATTTGCTTTTTTCAATTGAAAGTACTGCACTATTCCATAAATTAATAATATGAAAACTGTTACTCCATATACTGTAGATATTATTTGACTAATTTTTGGTGGTAGTAGTGTATGGGTTGTTTCTACTCCATTAATTTCTGTTGTAGTAGTTCCTGTTAAAAGCGGTACTAAAACTAGAAGCCATCCTACTAGTTTGTTAACTGTCAATTTTCCTAATAAATATACATTGCAAATAGGAATAAATGCTAATGGTGTTCCTTTTCCATATACTAATTTGTTATATTTATTTAAAAATATAGCAATTAGAATATATAAAACTAATCCTACTACTAAAAATATTATAAAAAATTGCATGAATATTCCCAAAAAAGCTCCTAATGTTTCTCCCATAAATGAACCAGCAAATGATTCCAATGAATCTTCAATCATAGTTTCATCCATTTTTTTATTTCCTCCTTCTTATTATAAATTTATTATAACATTTATATTCATTTGGGAAAAGAGTTTTTTTATTTATACTTGTAGTATGTAAAAAAGGAACTATAAAAGTTCCTTTTTACAGTAAACTATTAAATATCTAGTTTTATTTTTTTAATGTAATTGAAATGTTTAAACACTATAATTTGTTTTATATGTTGTTGGGTTTTACAAAACAAAATATTAATATTTAACCTTCTACCATGATCCAGACCATGTAGCTACAGCTGGATCCATTGCGTCATAGTAGTTCATAATAGAAGCATCTAAATATAGGCCATCATAGCCCAAGCCATATTGCTGTGATTGACTGAACGATACTGTTGATGTTGCATGAGCATAATCTCCCGCCATTCTTAGATATGTAATCGTGCCAGCTCCGCTCTTTTTTTGTACATTGTAGTATAAAGTCGTATATAGCGAAACAATTGCTCCTGACGGCAATGGAAATGATGCGCCTGCACCACTGCTTGTCTTTTTGTATGCATATCCGCTATTCACTGTTGTGCAATTACTTGCACTAGTACAATGTGTTGTTTCTAAATTAGGAACACTTGATGAAACCTGTATGTATCCATTGGAAAATCCTGCCCCGATTATATCATAGCTTCTTGTGCTTGGTATGTTTAGCCATGTCATGGAAGCACGAAATCTTTTAGCATTGGAATTAACGTATGTGATACTTGAAATTAAATCCTTGTATGATGTCATACTTTCACCATTGCCACGACAGTTTAATTGAGCATTATTGAATTCTTCCTTTGTAATTTCAAAATTGCTAATTACTGAACCATCTATCGTACTATATTCTGTTCTATAATAACGGTGCGCTTCTACTTCGACGTGTGCATCATCATAATCTTTATTTTCGTTGAATATTACCGTATTCATATTTGCTATTTCAAAATCTTTAAATCCTAAATTCAGAAGATTATTGTATTCTCTTTCAGTCATAGATATCCCATTATTATTAGTATAGTAAATGATTTCCGCTGTTTCACTAGCATTAACAACAAATGGTAACAATAACACGAATGCTACCAATAGCCAATATTTTACTTTCATAATTCTCCCTCCTTTCTACGGACATATTATATTTTTGTGCACTCTTTTCCAACACGAAAAAAGGCGATTTTTGTCGCCTTTAAGTAGAATTACTGTTTTTTGTCAGCTATTTTTAGATTTAATTCATATCTAAACTCATCTGCATTTGTATAGTATCCTTCAATAATGATTTTAATACTGTTTTTGTTCATTATATCATTGTATGATATTACACTATTTTTATATTTATCATTTATATTAATAACCTTATCATGTAAGTATTCAGCAATTGTAGTTTTATTGTTGACCATGTCATTACCATTGTTCATATACAAAACAACATTGTTAATAGTGATTAAATATTGTATATCATCGATATAATCGGTTTTGCATTTTTCAATATCGCAGTAAATTTTGTTTATATAGACTATGAATCCATTTTTATCATATTCTATATATCCAGTCACTTCAAATTCTTCGTTATTACTGCTTATCCAATATTTATGAGTATTATTTTTGAAATGATACATTAATAGTATTGTGGATATTACTGTGATAATTATTAATAGTGATAGTAATAGTATATGAATTTTCCTATGAACTATTTTCCTATGTTCTTCGTTAGTACTTTTTCTATCGAATTCACCTTTTAATAATTCGTCAGATGTTATTCCTAGTATTTTACTTAATTCATTGATAATAGAAACGTCTGGCATATTAATGCCACGTTCCCATTTGGATACCGATTTGCCTCCCACTCCAACTAAGTCACCTAATTGCTGCTGAGTTAAGTTTTTTGCCTTTCTCAATTTGGCAATAAATTTACCGATTTTTTCATTATCCATATACTACTACCTTCCTTAAAACAATTATATTATAGCATCGTTAATATTTGTTTACAATAAATTAATAACTGACATTATAAAGAAAAAAAAGAAATAAGGTATTACCTTATTCTTCGTCATCACTAAAGAAATCATCAAAGAAATTATCATCAGATTTTTTATTATTAAGTGATATTTCATTAAGACTAACTTTATCTTCAATTTCAATGTTGTTTTCTTTAACATCACTGTTTTCTGTTTCCTTATCAGGATTTGTTTGTTTAGGTTCATTTAATTCTTTTTCAATAGAATCATTTGATACATTATTTTGTGCTTTTTCTTCTGCTTCATCTTTCTCTAACTCAGCAATTTTTTCATCTATTCTTTTAACTAAATCATCTACATTAAATCCATCATCCTGTTTTGTTGATGGCTTGTCATCCCTGGCAAATGGATTTGGCGATGGTCTTGATGATCCAAATGGATTTGACATTCCTCCACCAAATGGTGATGAAAATCCGCCAAATGGATTAGACATACCTCCATCACCAAAGGCTTCGCCCATTTTTTCTTGCTTTTTCTTTTTTACAAATTCCCTTATATCAAATAGTTTTACTTCTCTTTTTTCATGACTAGGATATGTAGCTTTTTCATATTTTTTACCCCAATCAACTTCAAAATCTGTTTTAAATCTTGTTTTAAATGGCATTAATCTTCTTCTTAAAACAATTATTTCAAATTTACTTAATCTTTGTAGGTCGCTAACTGTAACTAATGGTGTTGAAGCTGTTTTATCTTTTTCTTTTGATTTTACTTCTCCACACATTTTGCTTATTTCTTCTAGTGCT
>CAZZAK010000057.1:0-7366 GCA_964652515.1 uncultured Clostridium sp.
AATAATGTTAATAATACTTTAACTATATCTGATAATGGTATTGGTATGAGTGAATCTGAATTAGAGACTAATTTGGGTACTATTGCTAAAAGTGGATCACAAGAATTTAAAGAAGAGAATGATAAGAAAAAGAATATTGATATAATTGGTCAATTTGGAGTAGGTTTTTATTCTGCTTTTATGGTATCTAAGAAAGTAGAAGTTATAAGTCGTGCTTATGGATCTGATAAGGCTTATATGTGGGCTAGTGAAGGCATTGATGGATATACTATTAGTGAGGCAAGTAAAGATAGTTATGGTACTGATGTAATATTATATTTAAAAGATGATACAGATGATGAGAAATATTCTGAATATTTAGATCAATATAAGATTAAATCTTTGGTTAAGAAATATTCTGATTATATTACTTATCCAATTAAGATGGAATTTAAGCATAGTCATTTAAAAGATAAGAAGAATAAAGATGATAAGGATGAATATGAAGAAGTATCAGAAATAGAAACTTTAAATAGTTTAACTCCTATATGGAAAAGAGATAAGAAGAAAATTAAAGATGAAGAATATGATACTTTCTATTCTGATAAATTTGATGACTATGATAAACCATTAAAACATATTCATGTTTCTGCTGAAGGAATGGTTAGTTATGATGCGCTATTATATATTCCATCACGTGCTCCTTATAACTATTATTCTAAGGAATATGAAAAGGGACTTCAATTATACTCTAATGGTGTATTAATTATGGAAAAATGTGCAGATTTATTGCCTGACTATTTTAGTTTTGTTAAAGGTGTAGTAGACAGTCCTGATTTATCTTTAAATATATCAAGAGAAGTTATTCAACAGAATAGAATACTAAAAACTATTGAAAGTAATATTGAGAAGAAGATTAAGAATAGTTTGCTTGATATGTTAAAAGAAGATAGAGAAACTTATGAGAAATTCTTTAAGGCTTTTGGTATGCAATTAAAGTTTGGTGTATATAATGAATTTGGAGTAGATAAGGATAAAGTGGTAGACCTTCTTATGTTCTATTCTTCTCATGATAAGAAATATACAACATTAGAGGAATATGTTTCTAGGATGAAAGAAGAACAGGATACTATTTATTATGCTTGTGGTGAAACTATAGATAAGATAGAATCTTTACCTCAAGTAGATAGTATTCTTGATAAGGGCTATGAGATTTTATACTTGACAGAATATGTTGACGAATTTGCTTTACAGACTTTAATCTCTTATAAGGATAAGAAATTTGTAAATGTATCTGATGCTTCATTAGATTTAGATTCTGATAGTGAAAAAGAAGAAGTTAAGAAGATTAATGAAGAATCTAAGGATATGTTTAGTATAATGAAAGAGGCTATTCCTAATGTACATGAAATTAGATTTACAAACAAACTTAAAAAACATCCTGTTTGTCTAACTACTGAGGGTAATATATCTATAGAGATGGAGAAAGTTATTAATGCTATGCCTACTGATGAGAAGATTAATGCCTCTTTGGTATTAGAAATTAATAAAGATCATGAAATAGTTAAGAAATTAGAAGAATTATATAATACTGATAAAGATAAATTAAAAGAATACTCTAAAATATTATATAGTCAGGCTAGATTAATTGAGGGATTATCTATTGAAAATCCTACTGAGATTAGTAATTTAATATGTGAATATTTATCAAAATAAGTACAATAAAATGTACTTATTTTTTCTTGACAATAATTCTTAATAAAGATACAATTATAATGTATAGTTTATCTATATTAAAAAATATAAATTTGAATGGAGGTGTTCTATGAAGGGAACAAGTTTCTCCATTTTACTATTTGTTCTTGGATTAATAATTGGTATTATTGTAATACTTATTATAAATTATTTAAAAAATAAAACTAAAGAAAAAAATGCTGAGTCTATTATAGATAAGGCTAAAAAAGAAGCAGATAAGATTAAGAGAGATTCTTTATTTGAAACTAAAGAGGAAATCCATAAATTAAAAATGGATGCTGATAGGGAAGTTAAAGAGAGAAAACAAGAGGCATTAAAGGCAGAAGAACGTTTAATACAAAGAGAGAATAGTCTTGACAAGCGTGATGAGGCTATGCAAAATAGAGAAAAATCTTTAGATGAAAAGGAAAAAAATGTTCAAAAGAAACAAGAAGAAATTCAAGAATTAAAAGAAAAAATGGAAGATATTAAACGAGAAGAATTAGAAAACTTGGAGAAGATAAGTGGTTATAGTAAAGAAAAAGCTAGAGAAGAAGTTATGAAGATGGTTGAAGAAAAAATGTCTAGAGAGATAGCTACTTATATTAAAGAAAGAGAAACAGAAGCTAAATTAGAAGCTGACAATAAGGCTAGGGAAGTATTAGTCAATTGTATGCAAAAGTATGCTGCTGATGTAACTAATGAGCAAACTGTTTCAGTTATTACGCTACCTAATGATGAAATGAAGGGTAGAATAATTGGTAGAGAAGGAAGAAATGTTAGAACTATTGAATCAGTAACAGGAGTAGATTTAATTATTGATGATACTCCAGAAGCAATAGTAATTTCATCTTTTGACCCATTAAGAAGAGAAATAGCTAGATTAACACTTGAGGCACTAATTAAAGATGGAAGAATACATCCAGCTAGAATTGAAGAATTATATGATAAGATGTGTAATGATGTTAATCAAAAAATTAAGGAGTATGGTAAGAATACTGCTTATGAATTGGGATTATCTAAAATAGATCCTGAATTATTAGAAATAATTGGTAAATTAAACTTTAGAACTAGTTATGGTCAGAATGCTTTAAAACATTCTAAAGAAGTTGCTTATATTTCTGGACTTTTAGCAGCTGAACTTGGTGAAAATGTTAATTTAGCTAAAAGAGCTGGGTTACTTCATGATATAGGAAAAGCAATTGACTTTGAAATGGAAGGAAGCCATGTTGATATTGGAGTAGATATTGCTAAGAAATATAATGAGTCTAAAACAGTTATTAATGCTATAGCTTCACATCATGGTGATGTGGCTCCTACTAGTGTTATATCTGTTATAGTTAATATAGCAGATACAATATCAGCATCTCGTCCTGGTGCTAGAAATGATTCTTCTGAGAATTATTTCCAAAGACTAGAACAATTGGAAACTATTGGTAATGAAACAAAAGGTGTTGATAAGACATATGCTGTTCAAGCTGGTAGAGAACTTAGAGTAATTGTTAAACCTGATGAAGTAGATGATTTGATGTCATATCAAATAGCTAGAGATATTAAAGATAAGATTGAATCTCAAATGCAATATCCTGGTACTATTAAAGTTACGGTCATTAGAGAAACTAGAGCTACAGAAGAGGCAAAATAAAGTGCATAATAAAAATGCACTTTTTTTATTTTATATCTTGCTTATTTACAAAAAATAATGTATAATGCAATTATGATAAGGAGATGTGTTATGAAAAATAAGAAAATAATGTTAATGTTAACTATACTATTTAGTGCTTTTACATTGTGCGAAATGGTTGATGCTGCTACTATTAGAAAGTTTCCTATAAAAATTGATGATAAGTATGTTAGGAAATTGTATGACAAGGAAGGTTCTAATGATAACCCACATGTTGCTACTTCTAATACACAGTTTTTAACTGTTGATAGGAAAGCCGCATACTGTGTTGATTTTAGTATATCAACTGGTATGGGGGCAGGATTTACATATTGGGAAGGATGTAGTGGTGAATATTGCAATGATCCTGCGACTGCTGGATTTTCACAGGGATTGAAGGATTACTTACTTGCTACTGGTAAATTTACTGAGGAAACCGCAACTGCGGCAGTAAATGATTTAAATTTAATATACTATTTTGGATATCATGATACTGTTCAAAGTATGGATATTAGTGAGACAAATAAAAAGAAATTCTTGGCTACACAGGCATTAATTTGGGAAAAATTGAGTGACTATGGCATGTATAAAAATTTGTCTACTAAAGAACTTACTGATTTGTTAACTGAAACTGAATTGGCAGGACGTGCTCCTGAAACAAAGAGTAGTTTTGTTATTTCAAATGTGAGATATTTGAAACAACCATTTACTATTCCAGTTGTTTCTTCTGATGTTGTTGCGTTGACTCAAGAAAAGAAGGCTATTAAAGATGCTGCTAGTGCTTATTATACTGTTCCTTCATTTTGTAGTAGCAATACAACTGATTTGGGTGAAATTACTGTTGGTTCTTCGAGAGAATTAATTGATAGAAATGAAGTTTTAAGTAATTTTAATGTTACTTGTGATAATAATGCAGGTGTTACTTGTACTAAGAGTGGAAATAAATTAATTATAACGGCAGGAGATAAGACAGCTGATGAGGTTATAATTACATTGACTAAGACTGTGTCTGGTATTAATTCTCAGTCAACAGTTTATGCATATAAAGAAAATACTGATTCTGAATCATATCAAGGATTTGCTGTTTTAGGCGGTAATTTACCAACTGTCAGAAGACAATTAAAAATTAAGGTTGTTGCTGCTACTCCTAATGATGGTTGTTATATTTGTGGAACTGGAAATGATGCACAATATCAATGGGGAAATTTCTCAAGTAATTCTAATTGTACATTACAAGCTGAAATAAATGATGTGGCTAGTTGTAAACCAAATCCTGGATGTTATGTTTGTGATGATGAATATGTATGGTCTAATGATGGGGAACCTCAAGGAGAATATGCGAATTGTGAATTACAAGATGAAATAGAAGAAGAAGCAAATTGTAAGCCTAACCCAGAACCTAAATGTTATGTTTGTAAAAATAATAGTTATAAGTGGACTATAGATAATCCTGATCCTAATAACTGTGTAGCTCATCCTGAAATTCATCAAGCTAATTGTGTATTTACTCCACAAACTTCTGGATTAAAGATTGCTTATGTTTCATTGATATGTGGTGTTATAGCTGCTTTAGGATTTGTATATTTTTATAGTAAGAAACCAGAAAATAAATAGTGCTTAAAAAGCACTTTTTTCTTTCTTAAAAAATGTCTATCATTTTTTACTTTTGTATGTTATAATTATAAATAGAAAAGAGGATGGTGATGTATGACATTAAATAGTGTTTTTGCTATTATTCAAAAAATAATTGATATATCTTTGGTTTGGATTATATTATATTTTATATTAAAAAATTTAAAAAATAATGTTAAACTTGTATTGCTTCTTAAGGGAGCTTTAATTCTTATTGTAATTAAATTACTTAGTGATTATTTTAATTTAACTACTATTGGTTTATTGTTAGAGTATGTTATTATGTGGGGACCTTTGGCTGTCATCATTATATTTCAACCGGAAATTAGAAATATTTTGGAACAGTTGGGTAGGAAACAGATAATTTCCGTGCATAGGACTTTGACTATGGATGAAAGGGAAAAGCTTGTATATGAGATAACTAATGCTGTTGACTATCTTAGAAAGGCTAGAATGGGTGGTTTAATAGTAATCGAAAGAGAACTTAGTTTAAATCAATATATACAAAGAAGTAAAATCTTGAATGCTGAGGTGTCTTCTGAATTATTAATATCTATATTTTTTCCTAGGAATCCATTACATGATGGTGGGGTTATAATACAAGGCAATAAGATAGCTAGTGCTGGTGTTGTTTTTCCTATTAGTTTGAATAATAAGATTAATAAGAAATTGGGCACTAGACATAGAGCGGCTTTGGGTATTAGTGAAGAAACGGATTGTATTTCTTTAATAGTGTCTGAAGAGTCTGGAAAGATTTCTATAGCTATGAATGGTATATTGAATTATAATTTATCTTTGGAAGATATGAGAATGATTTTAATTGAAGAATTAAAGCCTAAAAAAGAGTTGTTATTAGACGAAAATCTTGATGATGAGAGTGAGGATGATAATAATGACAAGTAAGACTAAGAGGAAAATTAAGGGTAAAAAATTATTTATTAGTATAATAATTAGGTGGATTGATAAGAGAATTATTACTCCGATTACTAAATTTATTATATTTTTATCTGAAAAATTTAATAAAAGAACGGATAGATTTGAAAAATGGTTGGTTAAGAAGAATACTTTAATTATGTTATCTTTATTACTGGCTATTACGATGTTTTTTGTGGTTAATAGTAAGGCTATTGTATTGGTTGATTCTACAGCTGAAGTATTATATGATCAGAAATTAGATGCTATTTATAATAGTGAGTCTTATGTTGTTGAAGGATTACCTGAAACTGTTGATGTTACTTTAATAGGTAGAAAAGTTGATATGTATTTGGCTAAACAATTGTCTAAGGGAACTGTAACTGTAGATATTTCTAATTTAAAAGAAGGTACACATAAGGTTACTTTAAATTACGAGAGTGTTATTAATTCTGTTGAGTATAAATTGGATCCATCAACAGTGACTGTTATTGTATATCCAAAAGTATCTACTACTAAGAGTGCATCTATAGATTTGATTAATAAAGAATCCTTGAGTTCTAAATTATCTATATCTAATGTTACTTTAGATCAGACAGAGATTATTATTAAGGGTTCTAAGAATACTATTTCAGATGTCGCTACGGTTAGGGCTTTGGTAGATATATCTAAATTAATTGATCCTGAGGCTGGCGTGGTTGCATTAGATGATATTCCTTTGATAGCTTATAATTCATCTGGAAAAGTTATGAATGTGGAAATGGTTCCTAGTACGGTATCCGCAAATATAAATATTGAATCTCCAAGTAAGGAAGTTCCTATAAAAGTTATTCCTAAGGGAGAAGTGCAATTTGGTAAAGCCATTAGTTCAATATCTTCTTCTGACAGTAAGGTTATTGTATATGGTGATAAGAATGTTATTTCTCAAATTGAATATATTCCTATTGAAGTTGATGTAACTAATTTGAGTACGAATAAAGACTTTAATGTTACGATGACTATGCCAAATGGTGTTAGAGATTTATCTGTTAAGTCTACTAAGGTATCTGTTTCATTGGGAGATGCTGAGAATCTTGAAATTAATGATATTATGATTGAAACTATCAACTTAGATTCTAATTATAAGGCTGCTGCTATTGGCTCTACTTCAATTAAAACGACTGTTGTTGTAAAGGGTACTAAGGAAGTTTTGAGTACTATTGATCCTAGCACAATAAAGGCGGTAGTAGATTTATCTGGTTATAAGGAGGGAGACCATGAAGTTCCTATATTGATAACTGGTGATGATTTACGTGTTATATATACTCCTAAAACTACAAAGATAAAGATAAGAATTAGTAAAAAATAGTAATATTTGACGTTCCTTTATATAAGGAACGTTTTTTTTCGTGAAAAAAGCAAAAAAAGTGTTGACAAGTACTAATTTGTTTGGTATATTATTAACTG
>CAZZAK010000058.1:0-7355 GCA_964652515.1 uncultured Clostridium sp.
ATTATATAAAAATAAATAAATAAAAATATAATATATTACTATTAAATAAATATTTATGTAAGGAAAATGAATTATACCTATATGATACTTAGAAACACTAGAAGAAATAAATTCTAAAATAGAAACAAATATATTTAAAACATAAGAAAAATAAGGAAATATAAAACTAATTAGCGATAAAGGAAATATTATCACACTAACTATTGGTATTACTAAAATATTTAATAAAATACTAAATACATTTATATAATTAAAATTAGAAATACTAATAGGAATTGATACAATAAAAGCAATAAAAGATACATATAAACTAGATAATACTTTATTCTTAACCCTCTTAATTTTATTACTAAATAATATTAAAGAAAAACTAATAATATAGGAATATTGCATTGATATACTATATATCCAAAATGGATTAATAATTAATATTATTATTAGTACTATTAACATAGTATCTATCCTATTTACTTTCATATTAAATAATTTATTTAAAGAAAATAATATATACATCAAGACACTTCTTAATATAGAAGGATATATTCCTACTAATAACATATATAATATTAAAAATATAATAACTACTCCATAGTTATAATATCTATTATAAGAAATTCTTTTTAGAAAATATAAAAGAAAAGAAGCAAATAAACTAACATGCATCCCCGATATACTAAATAAATGTGATATACCAGACATTCTATATGATTCTTTTATACTATCATCCATTAAGTCAGTATTCCCCAATATAAAAGTATTTATATATGTACTAGATCTAGGTATAGACAAAATTCTATTTTGAAATATATTTCTAATTGCATAAATAATATTAGTATTATTTTTAATCTTCTCTATTTTTTTAGCCTTTACAATATAATTGATTTTATCATATTGTAAATATTTTTTATAATTAAATAAATATGGAATAGTATTATTGGAAGGCACTACCAATTCCCCATTTACTGTAATAGTATCTCCTAAAGATATATTATCCATATCTTTATAGTAGTTTATTATTAACTTTTCACTACCCTTAATATACAATGTAGTTTTATCACTACTCTTTTTTATTTTATAAACTATTCCTATAAATTCATTATCTAATAAATCATATTTACTTATAAACTTATAATTATTAGTATAAATAATTACTCCCAACAAAACAAATATAGCTATTATTTTAAATAAATATCTAGACTGTAATATATGCTTTAATTGATTCATATAATGAATTACCTATTCCCGAAACATTAGTTATATCTTCAATAGAATTAAACTTATTATCTTTTCTATATTTAATAATAGCTTCTGCTTTCTGCTTTCCAATACCAGGTATAGTCATTAATTCATCTAAAGAAGCATTATTAATATTTATTAAATGGCTATCATTATTATCACTGGTTTCATTATTATCATTACTTGGTTTATTACTAATTGTATCTTCTATTTTATCATTAATACATCCATCATTCTCTATATTAGGGCATACACATTCCTTCTCTATAACTTTAATAACCGTATTTACTAAATTAGAATTTCTTACCTCTTCTTTAGTATAAATATAAATAACCATCTCATCAGATAATATCTTAGACAAATTAATCAAACTAGTATCAGCATTATCCTTAAGACCACCAGCTATATTAATTAAGTCTATTACTCTACTTCCTGTATCTATTTCATATACAGAAGGATTATTAATAGCACCCTTAATATCAACTCTTATTTTTTTATTTTCTTCCTCAATCATTTCTTTTTCTATATCAACACTATCTTTCACTATATCCATATTAGAAACAATATTATCTTTTTCTTTTAAAAGATTAAATTTTAAAAAACATAGAAAAACTATAACTATAACAAATAAAATAATTGTAATAACATATTTCCATCTTTTTATTATTCTTATCATTATTCTCCTTTCTGATCCTTCATAGTATTATTGTAAAAATATATAGTTTCTCTTTTTAATTATCTACTTTTTACCATAATGCATATTATTTTAGCAAAATATGTCACAATATATCGATTAGTTAATTTAGGATTTTCTCTATTTAGTAACATAATAAAAATAGAAAAACGTTGACAAAATAAATGTTTGTAACTATAATATATAACCAATCCAATTTATTGGTATAAAAGAGGGGGGTAATATGAAGAAGAAGTGGCATTTATTACTAGTAATAGTTATTATTTTTATCTTGTTACTACCTATATTTAACTCCATAAAATTACCACAAGAGAAAAAAATAATTACTACTAATTATGATGAAGTAAAAGACATCATAAAAATTGACTATAGTAAAGAAGTAAATGCATACAAAGAAAAATATCATAATGATGAAGTCGTTGCTATTCTAAATATTTTAAACACTGATTATCATCGTCCAGTAATGCAGCATACTGACAATGATTATTATTTAAATCATTTAGAAGATAAATCTAGTAACTATTTAGGTTCATTATTTGCTGACTTTAGAATAGATATTGATAATAGTAAAAAAATATTAATATATGGACATAACTCCGAATATATAGATATGCCATTTAAAATATTAGAAAACTATTATGATACTGATTATTTTAAAGAACATCAATATATGGAACTAATAACTACCAAAGAGAAAAAACTTTATCAAATATTTTCTGTGTATGTGGAACCAACTGACTATAGTTATATGAAAGTAAACTTTGATAATACCGATAGTTGGCTAGAACATCTTAAGAAGTTGAAACAAAAATCAATGTATGATACTCATAATGAAATACAAGAAGATGATGAAATATTAATACTACAAACATGTAGTACACACGAAGATTATAAGCAATATAAAAACAAATATCTATTAATAATATTAAGGAGGATAAAAAATGAAAAAGATATTTAGAAAAAAACTTAATGAAGCAACAAGAAAAACAATATCATGTTTATTTGTATTATTCTATACATTAATACAAATATTATCTCCAATTACTACTGTATATGCTGATACAAGAGATGGAGAAACTCCAAAGAAAGGAGAAATACGTAATAATACCATTACCGTCGAAGATGATAATATTAGAGTAACAAAAACTGTTACACAAGCCAAAGATGAAAATGGAAATGATATTGAAGGAAAATACACAGTTGGATTTGACTTTGTTGGTAAAGAAACTGAAATATCAACCACTACCCCTCTATATGCAGTAATCGTTTTTGATACATCTGGATCAATGATATGTTCTGACGGATCATATTCGCAAATATATGACTCTTTCTGGGACTATTATTCTGGATATAGTTATGATTATAAAGCTGCTGATGAAGAAAAAATCATTTGTAAATATAAAAATGGAAATCATGCGGGTGATCATTTAATTAAAGAAAAATGGGAAAGTGCTGTATCTGGTGCTCAAAATTTTGCTAAAGAAATAATGGCAATTGAAGACTCACAAGTTAGCGTTGTAACTTTTGCTTCAGAAGCTAACACAGCAACTAATTGGTATACAAGTAATAGTAGCAACTTAGTTGATGGAACTATTCCTGCTGCTGTATTTACACACCCATATGGTGCAACAAATTTAGCAGATGGTATAAACAAAGCTGTTACAAAGCTTAATTCTGTAACTGATACAAATGCTAATAAGATTATTATTGTTATATCAGATGGCGAACCAACAGAACCAGATGACAATGGTCAAAATCCAACACAAGTTGCATATAGTTCAGCTACTTCTGCTAAAAATTCAGGAATTAAAATATTTACTATTGGTTATGAAACAACTAGTACTGCTGATACAGTATTAGCAAATGTTTCAGGATCTAATGTAGCTAATGACACTACAACTTATAATTATACTGCTAGTCAAGGTAATTTAAATGGTATATTTACAAGTATAGCTACTTCAATTTCCAATATTGTTAATGCTAGTACAATAACATTAACTGATAATTTAGGAGCTAGTTTCCATTTCTCTGATGGAACTGGTAATACCTACACCCATGAATTAGAAACTATTACTACTGAAGGAACACATATAGAATTTGATATTGAAATAGACCCTGATAGTCCAACAGGATGGAATCCTACAAACAACGGGTACTCATTAACATATAATAATGGTACAGAAGATGTATCATTAACTGCAACACAAAATCCAGAAGTTTATTGGATACAACAAGAATATAATTATGTAATTAATTACTACTTAGATGATACTAATGGAGAACCAGTTCATACTGATACTGGTAAAGATGTTAAAGACGCCATTATTAATGTCGATGAAGAAAAATACTTATCTGAATATGAAGGATACGAATACACAGGTTCAGATAATGTAACTATCACTATAAATAAAGACGAATCAAAAAATGTCGTTAATATTGTTTATACTAAAATTAATTATGACTACATAATTAAATATTACTTAGATAATACTGATGGTGAACCAGCTCATACTGATAATGGTACTGGTAACCTTAACCAACATATTTCTGTTAATGAAGAAAAATACCTATCAGAACATACTGGTTATGAATATACTGGTACTGATAAAGATTTTGATATAGTTGACGGAGAAAATGTTGTAACTATTGTTTATACTAAGAAAGATTATAATTATACAATTAAATATTACTTAGATAATACTGATGGTGAACCAGTTCATACTGATAATGGTACTGGTAACTATAATGATCATATTACTGTTGATGAAGGTAAATATTTATCAGAACATACTGGTTATGAATATACTGGTACTGATAAAGACTTTAACATTGTTGATGGTGAAAATGTTGTAACTATTGTTTATACTAAGAAAATATATAATTATACTATTAATTATTATAAAGATGAAATATCTGAAAGTAATTTCATAGATAAAGTAACTGGTACTGGTAATTATAACGATCCTGTTACTGTTGATGAAGAAAAATTCTTAACTGGTTTAACTGGTTATGAATATGCTGGTGAAAATAGAGATTTCAATATCTCTGTTGATGAAGATAATAATATTATTAATATTATTTACACTAAAGCATTATATAATTACCAAATTAATTATTATTTTGATTCTATTTCTGAAACTAATAAAGTAGCTACAGTTAGTGGTTATGCTAACTATAATGCTCCAATTGAAGTTGATGAATTATTACATGTAAATGATAGACCTGGTTATGAATATACTGGTTTAGATAGAGACTTCGTTATGTCTATTAATCCAGAAAACAACATAATTGATATTGTTTATACTAAGAAAGATTACAACTATACAATTAATTATTATCATGATGAAATATCTGAAAGTAATTTCATAGATAAAGTAACTGGTACTGGTAATTATAACGATCCTGTTACTGTTGATGAAGAAAAATTCTTATCAAGTTTAACTGGTTATGAATACACTGGTACTGATAAAGACTTTAACATTGTCGATGGTGAAAATGTTATCAATATTGTTTATACTAAGAAAGATTATAACTATACTATCAATTATTACCATGATGCTATTTCTGAAGATAACTTCATTAATAAAGTAACTGGTACTGGTAATTATAACGATCCTGTTACTGTTGATGAAGAAAAATTCTTAACTGGTTTAACTGGTTATGAATATGTTGGGGAAAATCAAGACTTTAATATTTCTGTTATCGAAGCAAATAACGTTATCAATATTGTTTATACTAAAGCAAACTTTATGTTAACTGTTAACTACTTCTTTAATGGAACACCAAATAATAGTCTTAAAAAAGAAGTATCTATTCAATATGGAACTAGAGTATATGCAAGCACATATGAATTAACAACTAATGAAATTGAAGAACATAACTTAAATGGATATAAATTACATCCAACTACTCCATACAATCCTACATATGTAGTGATTGATGTAGAAAATAATGTAATTAATATCTACTATGTTTCACCTGCTAGTCAAGATAATGATACTATTACTAAGGAAGCAACTAATAATACTATTACAAGTACTGATGATACAGTAACATATAAAATTAACTATAGTACTACATTAAAGAATGTTATCGGAGAAGTTACTGTAACTATCGTTGATAAATTACCATTAAGTATTGATTTAGAAAAATCAAGTATTGGTGATGGAAAATATAATGATAAAGATCATACAATAACTTGGACTAGAACTTATACATTTGATGAATTTAATACCGCTTATGATCTAACTATTGATGAAATAGAATATATAGTTAAATACAATGATATTGATGCAGAATATAGTTATACTGGAGATGTATATACTAATAAAGCTAATGCTTCAGTAAGTGTTAACTATAATAATGAAGAAGAAGACCTTGGCGATACTGAAACTACTGAAGACGTTAAAGTAGAAATTTATGGTAACTTAACTGTAGAATATGTTACTTATGATGATAATAATAAACCAATTAACTTAACCGATACTATTAGTGATGAAAAATTAGTTGGTACTCCATATGAAACAGAAGAAAAAGAATTCTATGGATATACATTAAAGGATATTATTGGTAATAAGACTGGTAAATATGCGGAAGAAGATACTAC
The DNA here is from genome assembly GCA_964652515.1 of uncultured Clostridium sp. GTDB lineage: Bacteria > Bacillota_I > Bacilli_A > RF39 > UBA660 > CAG-914. Next base: position 6,537 of record CAZZAK010000058.1, read on the forward strand.
TGTAACTTATGTATATGAAAAAAATGCTGGTAATATCGATGATGAATTAACTAAAACTGGTCCAAAAGAAATAAATGGTCTAGAAACACCTATAGATTATACTATTACATATAATGCTAAAATTACTGATTATATAGGTAATGCTAAAGTTACTATTACTGATAAATTACCATATGCTATTAATACTGATTTATCTAATATTAATGGTGGAACTTATAATACTGAAGATAATACAATAACATGGATAGAAACATTTGATATTGATGAAAACAATACTGAAATTAATATTACTAAAAAAATAAGTATTGTATACTTAGATCTTAATGTTGAATCTATTACAAATAGTGCTACATCATTGATTGAATTAGATAAGAATAAAGAAAATAATACAGATGATGTGATAACAAGAATAAACAAAGGAAAAGTTGTTGTTCACTATGTAGAAAAAGACACTAATATTAGTCTTTCTGAAGACACTGTATTAGAAGATTTTGTTGGAAAAGAATATAATACTGAAGAAAAAAATATAGAAGAATATTTCGTATCTGAAGTAATTGGAGAAACATCTGGTAAATATACAAAAGATACAATAGTAGTAACTTATGTATATGAAAAAATTGGTAAAGGTACTGACATTCTACCTCCACAAACTGGAGTTGATGTTAATACTAACAATCCATATATATTCTACATTTTAAGTTCATTAATACTATTCATATATGGTATCTTTAAAAAGAAAGTTAACGAATAAAAAAAAGAACTCCTTTGAAGTGAACCCTATTTTAGGCACTTTTAAAAAAAGGGACTTTAGTGTAAAAT
>CAZZAK010000059.1:0-6892 GCA_964652515.1 uncultured Clostridium sp.
CATTAATAGAGTATCCAATAATAGTTAATATACTAGCAATAAATAAAGAATTAATCTCTATTTTAAATACCATAAATACCAAAATAGTAATTATAACATCATGTATTAAGGCCATAACAGCAGATATAGAATAATTAAATCTAAAACGAATAGCCACATATATAATAATACCAATAATAGCAAAAACAAGTGATTTAATAGCATTTTTAGTAAGTTCTACTTTAACAACCTTACTAACAACAGATATATCACTACTTATACCATATTCTTCCTTTATTTTATTACTCAAACTAATTATTTCATCTTTATCTAATGTATCACTTAAAATAATATTAATATTATCATTATTTTTAGTAATTTTAGATATAGAATAATCACCAAACAATTTACCGGTATCTATATTACTAGCATATTCCAAATTAATACTAGTACCACCAGTAAAATCTACTCCTAAATTAGGTTTAGTAACAAAACCAATAATACTCATAATAATTATTAAAATAATTGAAAATAATAAAAACTTAGTACTATACTTAGAAAAATTAAGTTTCTTATAAGGAATATCAACTTCTTTACTCTTTTTAATATTATCTCTTCTAATTCCAATAAATAATCCTAATCTATTATTAAAGAATTTACTCTTAACAAATAACTTAATCAGGAATCTAACAATATATACCATTATTAATATAATAGCAATAATATTAATAATTAACATTGTAGCAAATCCCTTAACAGAACTTTCTCCAAAAATAAATAATATAATTGCAGCAATTAAAGTAGTAATATTAGAATCAATTATGCTAGTAAATGAATTCTTATTTCCAATAGTATTGGCTTCTTCTAAAGATTTACCTATCTTTATATTTTCTTTTATTCTCTCAAAAGATACTATTGATGAATCAATAGCCATACCAACACCCAATAGCATTGCAGCAATACCAGGTAATGTTAATACTCCTTCAATTAAATAAAAGATAAGTAATGAAAATACTGTATATACCATTAATCCAACACTAGCTACAAAACCAGAAAATCTATATACAATTATCATAAGTAACATAACTAAGGCTAGTCCTATAGCCCCAGCTATTAAAGTTTTATTTAAAGCAGTATCCCCAAAGGAAGCAGGAACAGTCCTTGAAGATAATTCTGTAAGTTTCGTAGGTAAAGCTCCACTATTAATAAGTTCCACTAAAGATTTAACCTCTTTCTTAGTAAAATTACCAGATATAATAACATCTGAAGCAAAAGCTTCTCTAACAGAAGCAGCAGATAAACATCTACTACTAATACTACCACATGCAAGTTCTTCATTCTTAAACTTATCCCCTGGCTGATAATCTAACCATATAACAATTAAATTATGATCCATATCTTTTACTTTATTAGTAACGTTATAAAATTTTTCAGTATCCTTAATATTAAGAAGTACTGCTGGTCTTCCCATATTATCTTTACTAACCTTTGCGCTACCTCCAAGTACATCACTAGTCATAAGTAACTTATCATAATAATCTCTAAAACTTAAAGTAGCAGTACTAGATATAACATTACGAGCACTATCTATATCCTTAACGCCTGCCAATTTAACACGAATTCTATTCTCTCCCTCAATAGTAATTTCTGGTTCACTAACACCAAGAATATTTATTCTCTTTAAAATAGACTTATAAGTAGAATAAACCATATCACTATCTAATTTATCACCCTCTAATGGACTAACTTCATATAAAACTTCAAATCCCCCTTGTAAATCTAATCCATAATTAATCTTATTAAATAATCTTGGTATCAAATATATACATAAGCCAAATATAATAAAACTAAATATCAAATAAATTATGAACCTATTTCTTTTCATCTAAACCACTCCCATCAAATAATAAAATATCATTAACAATATCACTTAAACACAAATCATAAGTATTTTTCCATTTTATACTAAGGATCTTCCATATTTCTTTATCAGAAATATCTTTTGAATAATAATTATTAATTCTCTTTTTAACCTTAAATACAGGTTCCAGCAACTTATATAATTCATATTGATTGTTCATAAAAATCATCTCAATAATATTTTATCATTTTAAACAAAAAAAAGAAAGAAATATTTATATCATTTAATAATTGACTAAATATTCTTTCATACTACCCTATTTATTTGTAGATTGAGCATCTACTACATAAGGATCATCCTTTGCTCCAGTTCCTCGAGAATATTCAAGACCTGAAATCAAAGAAATCGTTGGTCGAACGCCAGCCCTTGCTATAATCTGAAGAGGATTTCCAACACCAGAAGCAGACATCTGATAATTATAACCCAAGTTGTTAGCATGTGCAGGTGTCATAAGCCAATACGAATCATTAGAAGCTCTAACTTCATATGCTCCCAGCAACTCTAACTCTGACTCAGACATAAGCGCAACCTTATATTGCAAATAAGCACTTGAATTAGAATGACTATACTGATCTAGCGTATTAGGACAACCCAAACCATATAACGAAGGACTAGCAAAAGTTAAGGAAGAAACAGGCGATAAATTGGGATCCCATCCTCCAAAAGAAGCAATGCTTTTGTTACTACAATAAACTGTATCATCAACATAAGCATCATAATCAACATATAAATTATTTGCATACCATTCATCAACAAGTTTTTTAATCGTTGAATCATAAGAAGAACCAGTTCCATTTTTATATAAAATATTATAAATAACGTTATTAGTATCAGTAGTAACATTACTTGTACTCACATATTTACCACCTGTAATCCTTACATCATAAGAATAAGTATTACTTGTATAATATACATAATAATAATTACTACATTTTCCACTTAAATTATAACACGTATAATGGCTTTTACCTATTGAGGCATAACCAGTAGTAGCAATTCCACCAACTGGTGTAGAAGATGATGAAGAAGAATTACTCCAATTATAAATATATTGTAATGTTCCAACAGTAGATCCATCAGAGATCAATCTATATACATTACCACTATCAAGTTCAATGCCATTACCAAACTTATACATTAATTTGTATACAAATGCCGTACTTGAAACACTAGTTATCTTGCCAATAGCCTTAATATCATTATCTGTACTAGTAGAACCACAAGTATATACAGGGGTTCCACCCGCTGATATAGTATAATAGCCATATAAACACACCCATTTATTACTATAACTACTGTAATTTGCATTCCAAGTAGAATACATATTAGATGGTTCTATTTCTTGAACGTTACCTGTCAAATTGAAAGTACCATCGCCATTATCTGATATACTATCACCAATAAGAAATTTAAGATCATTATACTGTTTACCACTACTTAAAGGTACCCTATAAATAGTAGTTGTAGAACCATTAGTAACTACTTTAGTTATATAATAGAGTGTAGAACACGAAGTAGAAGTCGAACCACAAGTATACCTCCCCTCCCAACTTTGAGGATAACCCGAAATACCGCTTCCTCTAGTATAACTAGACAATCTATGATTATTTCCAGACATTGTATACCCAGTACCAAAATAGTAATTACCATATGTTGTTAAATTAGCATTACTAACAGTAGAAAGCACCGTATTTGAAACTTGTGACATGTTTTTATTATAAAATAGATAAACATCACCTTCAACATAACTCATACCTCGTATATTATTAGAACTATTAAATGATGAAACTGCTATCGAATCTGCGTCAACGGATTTATATGCATAAGCATCATCATCCACCAATTCGCCACGTTCAACAACTTTATATAATGTATCACACGAACCAGAAGGATTTGATGAATAACATGTATATGGATAATTTGCTATTATATCTTCTATCAATGTACCATATTCATCGTAGTCACCAGAATCAAATACCACCTGAATAGGATTAACCAATGTAAAAGAGGCAGTATTACCATTTTCCGTATACGTATAATTATTTGAAAAATAATAATCAGTTCCATCAAAGTATAAAATATCATTATCAGGATCATAATAATTACTGATTCTACCAGGTCCACAGTAATATGAATCAACTCCACCATTACTACTTATTGTAGGCAAACCATTATATAGAAGTCTTACTCCTCCTGTATCAGTAGTCCTAATCATTTGCCAACACATATTAGCAAACAAAACATTAAATTTATCTGTAATTGCCACACCAGACGTACTGTCAGAAGCATACCAATGATATATTTCTTCAGTGCTCCTTGTACCATTAAAGTCATCCTGGTGATTACCAACATATCTTTTTGCGTATGGGTTACTTCCATATGAAGCAAATTTTAAAACATCATATAATTCTGATGTTGGTCCCTCTATCTTATAAGGATTATTCAAGGTGCCTAATCCACCACTTATTATTACATCAGACCTAATAGATAATACAGGATGAACAGTAGTAGCAGTAGATACTGTAAAGCTTGTTGTAGAACCATCAGAACCAATACCATATATAGTATTAGTGGTTCCAGTATTTGGCATCATAGTTCTTTCATCTTTTACCATCCAGTTACTAATACTACAATTAGCTCTATAATCACATAATCCATCATATGAAGCAGCCCTCAAACTTGCATAACCATAGTCAGAAGGATATATTAAAGCAATTTTACTATTAGCCGTAGCAAAACCAGACAAATATGTTGTTCCTCTTTCCATCAAATACATATTTGCTGAATTTCTAGCTATAGTAGAAGCACCACCTAAGTAATATTTTGATGTTGACACCAAGTCCTTAGCAACACTACTCAAACCATTATTTACAAATGAAGAAGTAGAATTATAATACGCTGGAAATGTTGTAGTATTCAAAGTTGAAGTATTCCACGCGTTAGTAGTACCAAAAGCAAAAGTAGTCCCATTGCTATCATTAACCAAAGAATTAGCTTTAATTAATTTTAATTCATTATCACCGGTATAGTCATTTCTTATAATTCCTATAATTCGATATAAATGTTTATCAGGACAAGTGCTCTCGCCGTCATAATCCAAGCATATATAGTTATTAGGATCAATCCCATAATACCTATAATCATCAGTAGCAGGTATTATACTTCCGGTAATTGAACTAGAAGCTGCTATAGCATCATGATGTAATTTATATATTAAATCATCATTATCGTTAGTAAGCACTTTTACATAATTTCCAGTATCCTCTATATCAGCTCTCAATTCTATATCAGCCATACCACTTGCCAAATTATTGTTATTATCATTAGCATCTATATAAATATAAATTTTATAATAATATATATCCCCTGAAGGAACACTATCCTCAAAAAAATACATTCTATTACTATTTAAAGCATTAGTAAAAGAACCAAGTCCATTATTCATACTCTGCCAGCTTGTACCATCAGTACTTCTCATCGTATAATACTTAAATGTACTAGATAATAATTCTGAATCTATACTATTAAGTTTAAAATAAAAGCCAAACACTTTAGACTCAGAAGTATTATTTGTCACAGTAGCTACAAATGGATCAGGAGCATCCGCTGCAAGAGAAACAGGATAAATAACCTCGTTTTTCTGGTAAGGTGTAATTGTTATCATCATATTATCAGCACTACCAATAGTAAGAACCATGGCAGTCTTTTTTGATCTAAATGTTACCCAAGCCATAGTACCACTAATTAAAGCTACTAAAACTAAAATTATTGAAAGAAGAAGAGTCTTTTTCTTCATACTATCACCTTTCTATTTACAACAAGTAAATTCATCAGGAAATACGAAATCACTTGCTAATTCTATTTTTCCATTATTATTTTTAAACTCCAACGAAAAATCATCTTTATATGGATCATTATTACACGGATTAATAATTGCACTTTTCAAATATTTATCATTATGCGCAATTGTATCATTAAGAGAATATAAATCACTATATTTAACAATTGTAGTATCGTTTTCCCATTCCAAATCATATTTATTATCCGAAACATATAATATTCCAGCATTAATAACACTATCCCTTAAAGTTTTACAATTTTCTATCTTATTCTTATTTATTACCGTATTAACAGTGGGAATAGCTATTGCCACAATTATAGCCAAAAGCACTATAGTAGCTAACAATTCCACTAAAGTAAATCCTTTTTTATTCATAAATATCATCCTACCCTATATAATAAATTATATAACACAATTAAAATTTATACAAGAAAAAAAGATACTATTTTTCTTCTTTAGTATCTTTGTTTTCTTTTTCATTACTTTCTAATTTTTTTAATACTTCTTTAGTAACAGTAGCAGCTTTCTTTTTTACTTCTTTAACAGCATTTTCTAAAACAGGACCACCTTTTTCTTTAGCTAATGCTAATAAATCTTCTATTTTATTTTTTAAATCAATAGATTTTTCTTTAGCTATTCCCAAAGCTTTTTCTTTATCCAAATCCTTTAATTCATCTTTAATTTCAGCAATTTTAACAGTAACTTCTTCCTTTACCTCATTAACATCAATATCTTTCGCTTTTGCTAATAATTCATTAATTTTTTTTGATAAATCCTCTCTTAACTCTTTTCCTTTTTTAGGAGTCAATAACATTCCAACACCAGCTCCAATTAAACTACCTAAAACAAATTTACCCATTCCTTTTTTTCTACTCATCCTCTTTAACTTCCTCCTTTTTCTTATTAAAAATCTTATTAATTAAACCAGATGTAGCATCCACAAATTTATCAGTAACTAGCGATAACTTATCAGTAGTAAAGTCAATAATAGAAAATAACCCATTCAACGAACTTACCTTACCACTTATATTATCAACAACTGTATCTATTTTATTCATGGTAATAATTAGCTTTATACCTAATATTATTAATATTACTAATAAAATAGCACCTAAAACATATAAAATTATCGGTAAAACATTACTCATCAT
>CAZZAK010000060.1:0-6814 GCA_964652515.1 uncultured Clostridium sp.
TAATACACCTCCTTAATTATTTATTATATTTCTAATCTCATTATATATTTCATCACCAATACTAGTCTCTAAATATTTATCTAGTATCTTACTTTTAATAGCCTTATCTAAGACATCGTTATCTTTTTTAATATATGCCCCATGACCATTAATCTTACCAGTAGTATCTACAAAAACATCTCCATTTTTATTCTTCACAACACGAATTAACTCACTCTTAGGTAATCTTTCATGAGTGATAAGGCAACTTCTTAAAGGTATCTTCTTAGATTTCATTTACTTCCCCAATTTTCTTAACATTAATTTTATATTTAGTCAATCTAGAAGCAAGTTTAATATTAATACCTTTTTTACCAATAGCTAAAGATGAATTTTCCTCATTAACAATAGCATTAGCTTCTCTTTTCTTTTCATCAGTTATCTGCACAATAACATCCTTTGCAGGACTTAATGCATTCTGAATAAATTTAACAGGATCCCTATCATACGCAATAACATCAATCTTTTCACCATTTAATTCAGAAAGTACTCTATTAATTCTACTACCCTTTTCACCGATTACGGCTCCGACAGGATCAACATTATCATAGTCACTATAAACAGCTATCTTACTTCTAACACCAGCTTCACGAGCAACTGAATATAAAATAACAGTACCATCCTCTAATTCAGGAATTTCGTTTTCTAATAACCTTTTAACAAAACCATAATGAGTCCTAGATAGTAATATAAATAAACCTTTAGTACCAATTTCTAATTTAGAAACATATACCTTAATCTGAGAACCCATTTCTAATTTCTCACCAGGAATAATTTCACTCTTAGGTAAAACACCATGAGCTTTTCCTAAATCAACATAATAGTTTTTAGAATCTTCTCTAGATAAAATACCAAGTAATAATTCATCCTCTTTATCCTTAAATTCCTCATTAACTAAATTCTTTTCAGCTTCTTTAACCTTTTGAACAACAATTTGTTTAGCACTTTTAGCAGCTACTCTACCAAAACTATCAGGAATAATTTCAACTTCCTTATCAATAGTTTCTCCAACTTCTATATCATCTACTATTTTTTTAGCATCATCTAAACTAATTTCTATTTCAGGATCATTAACTTCTTCTACTACTGTCTTATAAGTATATAGTTTAATTTCACCAGTATCACCATTAACTTTAGCTTTAACATTAGAAATACCTTCATTTTTCTTATAAGCATTAGCCATAGCAGCTTCCATTGCTTCAATAATAATATTTCTATCTATTCCTTTTTCACTTTCCATAGCATCAAGAGCAGCTTTAAATTCTTTCATTTGTTTATTATTCATTATACTTCACCTTTCTCTTTAGTAGTTATATCAAGAATATAACTATCATCAATAAAATCAACCTTATCAAGTATTGGATTAATAACTTCTGTAACTTCAACACACTTATCTATATCAATAATATAATCAGCATCAATAGTGATTCTTAAAAAATAATTACCACTTTCATGAACATATTCTATACTATCAATATAGACACCTAGTTTCTTTACCTCATCTTCAATTAAACTTCTAATTTTTTCTTCCATCATTCCTCCTTAAATAAATATTAAAGAGTGGATTTTAAGCCACTCTTCATCTAGACAATAACACTAACTTTCGTTAATGTACATTTTTTATATATAAAATGGCGCGCCCATAGGGAGTCGAACCCCAAACCTTTTGGTCCGTAGCCAAACGCTCTATCCAATTGAGCTATGAGCGCACAAATACAAAAAATGTAACTATAGTATATCACATTTTTTGTATTTTGCAAGTTTATATTTGAATATTTATTTCATTTTTATCAAAAGAAATTTGACGATATTTAACGCCACAAGTATCAAATAATCTTTTTGATACAATTACACCATCCGTATCTTTGTATTTATCACATAAATATATTATCTCTTTTATACCAGATTGAATAATAATTTTAGCACATTCATTACATGGAAATAAATCAACATAAAGCTTAGCCCCTTCAAGACTTTTCTTATCTCCACGATAATTAAGTATAGCATTCATCTCAGCATGACACACATACATATACTTAGTTTCCTTAGGATTTCCCTCTCTCTCCCAAGGAAATTCTTCATCAGAAAAACCATTAGGAGCTCCATTATAGCCAATAGATAATATTCTATTATCAGAGCTAACAATACATGCTCCCACTTGTGTATTAGGATCCTTACTCCTCATACTAGATAATTTAGCAACACCCATAAAGTATTCATCCCAAGTCAAATAATCTTTTCTTTTACTACTCATTTTTCCTCCTTAATTACTGGATCATATCCATATTTCCCAAAAGGATGACACCTAAGTACTCTCTTAATACCTAAGAATAATCCTTTTATAGTACCATAATATTCTAAAGATTCTATCATATACTCAGAACAAGTAGGTTTAAATCGACATAAACTATGCGTATGCACCGGTAATGTTTGATAAAATCTTATTATTTTAATTAATATCTTTCTCATTTCAAGAACAACCTATTTGCATTCTTTTCAGGCATAAGTAAATTAATACCAGAACTATTTTTAAATTCATATACCTTTGGTGTTCCTTCAAATTTTTCACCATCAATACACCATGGCTTATTAGGTTCTTTTTTAAAAGTAATTTTTAAATTATTTGCTCTAAAAAAGTCAGCGTTAGATATCTTCGTAGCATCAAAGAATGACAAATGATATAAACTATTAATAACATGAAAGAAATTTTCTACTTTAATAAATAATATTTCAAACTTATCATCATCTAATTTAATATCCCTATAAAAATTATCAAAACCAGATATTCTACTAGAGTTAGAAACAAAAGCTAAATAATATTTGCCAGAATACTTTTTTCCATCTATTTCATATTCTATTTCTCCGACTTGATTACGTTCCATAATAGCAAACATAGCCTGTCTAACATATGCTAAATAACCAAGTCTCTTCTTTAATTTAGACGGTGTCTCATAAGGAATATCAGAAAGTTCACCAATCGTAGCAACATAAACAAAAGGTCTATCATTAATCATAGGTATATCAACATGTTTAATAACACCATCCATAGTCATTCTAACATTACGAATTGGATCATTAGTATATCCTAACATCTTACCAACATCATTAGTAGTCCCAAGTGGAATATGCGCTAAAGTAATTTTTTTCTTTCTCCGAAGATTACCAGTAATAGACTCATTAAAAGTACCATCTCCTCCAATAGACATAACTAAGTCCACATGATGAAGATTCTCAATGATTTCTGTAGCATGGCCGCTATATTCAGTAGGTATATTCTCTACCTCATAATCATATGTCTTAATAATATCCATAATCTTAGGAATATATTTAACACACTTCTTTTTCCCACTCATAGGATTATATATAATGACACATTTCCTCATATCATCACCAATCCAATTATATCATACAAAACTTAACAAAATCAATAAAATATATATAATATATGACCAATAAGAAGATATAATATAACGAAAGAAGAAACTATTAGTCAAATTAAAAAAGAAGAAGCAGACATTAAACAAAAAACAATACCAAAAACACTAAAAAAACTAGTTACAAATAAATGTAACTAGTTTTTAATTACTTTTCAACTTTCTAGTCAAAGTTAATCTTTCAACATCGTTAGCACATATCTTTTCAAAAAGATTGAATAATGCTATATCAGCATTCCAAGTTCTAACTCCTTGTGAAGTAAATAAATATCCCCTTCCAAAACTTTGAATTCCTCTATATATAATACCAGAATTAAGTCTTATTTTAGGATAACCAGATAATCCCAAATAAGGATTTCTAATAAATCTATCTAGCCATTTAAACAGATAACCATCATGCCAATGCCCAGATATAGTTAAATCATAATAATTAAGGTCGTTAATATCACCACTATCAGCAATAGCTGTTAAGGGGAAAGAATTATGAATTAACAATACGTTATATTTATCTGGATTAACCTTAAAATTAGCCTTAGCATATTCCTCCTTCCATAAATCCATAGTTCTTTCATCTCTCTTTAAATATGTTTCTATACTAGGACTAAAACCCAAAAAATTAATACCGTCTAAATTCAATTCTGTATTATTTAAGAAATAAATATCTTTAAATTTAGTTAAAGATTCCAAAAAATTCATTCCTTTGATACTTTCTTTACTACTGCTTTTACTAAAAAATGTTTTAACTTCTAAATTATGAATTTCATGATTGCCAGGAATCATAACAACAGGACAAATTTCTGATAAAGATCTAATAAACCACTCAAAAAAATCCCTTTCTCTTCCAATATCAATAAAACTATTTGTCTCAATCATATCCCCAGGCATAATAATAAAGTCCGGCTCAGTTCTTCTAGCATATTCAATTAATAACATGTATAAATCTTTATCAACACGTGGATGATAATGAATATCACTCATTATAGCTAAATTTTTATCATCAAAATTATAATTAGTTGAAGCAATAGTATACTGATCCTCATAAAATTTCTTACTATTTCTTTCTTTAATTCCTTCTAAAGTATCTTTATCAAAAAAACGTCCCATTTAAACCACCTACTGCCATATTTTAAATTAATTTAATTTCTATACCTAAAGCACCATATTTTTCCTGCTCTTCCTTAGTATAAAACTTATTCATAATTTCATAAGTATCTCTATCCTTCAAGCCTAATCTCACATAGTCAAACTTATCAAATAATTCCTTAAAAGTATTGTATTTATATAAATTGATAACTTTCACGCTTAATAGTTCACCTGTATCAATATGACTAAATTCTATTATATCACCAATTTTAATTAATTGTCTTTTAGAATCATTTAATCTAACTTCAATATCTTTTCTGCCACTCTTAATCTCCTCAAAAGAAAAATTTACTAATTTCATTTTATGAATCATAAAATCACCTAAAACTAATTATACCACAAAAAAAGAAAGATTTCTCTTTCTTATCTAAAGCAAGAACAAGATCCACATTGTTGATTAGTAATTATATTCTCTTCAGAACAAGTATATCTAGGTTGATAAGTATGTCTATATATATGATTATTTATTATTTTAGTGTTTATAGGACATACATGTCTAACTTCATGATAAATGTTTCTTTGTACACATCTTTCTCTTCCTGGTTCAATTATTGGTTGACTCATTTCTCCCATAACAAATCCATCATTACCATTCATATTAAAATTAGTATTAGTGTTTTCATTCATATTCATATTAGAATTAGTATTATTAATATTAATATCAATATCTCCATCGAAAGGTGTATTTTGTCTCATACCATTATTATTAAACATTCTTTTTCCTCCTCTAAAATATAATATGAATATTTTAAACAAAAGGATAATATAAATACCTAAAAAGATGATTAGAAAGGCATTTTAAAATTACCATTTCCAATCATCTTCATCATCTTCTTCATCTCTTCAAATTTATTAAGTAGTGCATTAACTTCTGTAACAGTAGTACCAGATCCTTTAGCAATTCTCTGCTTACGAGATGCTTTTAAAATATCAGGATTATGTCTTTCTTCCATAGTCATAGATAAAACAATAGCCTCAATTCTTTTCATAGCTTTAGGATCTATATTAACATTACTAAGTCCCATTTTTTTAGCCCCAGGTATTAACTTAATTAAGTTTTCCAATGGACCCAATTTTTTTATTTGATTCATCTGGGCTAAAAAATCTTCCAAATCAAAATTACCTTTAGTCATTTTTTTAGCAAGTTTTTCAGCCTCTTTTTCATCAATTTCACTTTCAACTTTTTCTACTAAAGAAATAACATCTCCCATACCAATAATTCTATTAGCCATTCTATCAGGATGAAATTCAGTTAAACCATCTAACTTTTCAGAAATACCAATAAATTTAATGGGAATATTCGTTAAATGACGAACGGATAGTGCCACACCACCACGAGTATCACCATCCATCTTAGTAAGAATAACGCCAGTCAAAGACAACTTATCATTAAATCCAGTAATAACATTAATAGCATCTTGTCCCATCATAGCATCAATAACAAGAAGTACTTCATCAGGGTTAACTTTAGAAATAATATTAACTAATTCATCCATTAATTCCATATCAACATGTAATCTACCAGCAGTATCAATAAGTACATAATCAAATCCATTTTCTTTGGCATAATTAAGCCCATTATAAGCTATATCAACAGGATTACCCGATTCAGAATATACCTCAATATTTAGTTCTTTTCCAATTTGTTTTAATTGATCTATAGCAGCAGGTCTATAAATATCACAAGCAATCATCAATGGCTTCTTTTTCTTAGTTTTTCTAAGTAAGTTAGCTAATTTACCACAAGTAGTAGTTTTACCAGAACCTTGTAATCCTACCATCATACAAACAGTAGGATTACCATCTGTCTTTAAAGGAGCATTATCTCCTCCTAGTAACTCTTGTAATTCATCACGAACTATTTTAACAAACAAGTCACCTGGAGATAAACTCTTACTAACTTCTACTCCTAAAGCTTTCTCCTTAACAGTATTAGTAAATTCTTTAACAACTTTATAGTTAACATCAGCTTCCAAGAGTGAAAGACGAATCTCTCTCATCATCTCACTAATATTATCTTCAGTAATCTTACCGTAACCCTTAATCTTATGGGCAATTTCTTGTAATCTGTCACTTAAACTCTCAAACATATATATCACCTAGATAAATTATACACAAAAAATATAACTTTTTAAAGAAAAAGGTTGATTTTTCATACAAATTTGTTATAATTAACTTACTTGCAGATGTGGTTCAAC